>NZ_RCVI01000318.1:0-34582 GCF_003667455.1 Micromonospora sp. CV4
ACCGCGTCCGCCGCCGCGGTCGCGACCACGCCCGCCACCGCCGCTGTCGCGCCCTCTCCGGTCGAGTCGCCCCCGCGCACCTCGTCGCCCGCCGAGTCGCCGCTCACTCCGTCGCCCGCCGGGTCGGCGCTCACCGAACCGCCTGGCATCGGGCCGTTGGCCACCGAGGCCGTGCCCGCCGGGCCCGCGGCCACCGGCACGCGCACCACGCCGGACGCCGAGCCGGAGGCGCTCGACCTGCTCAGCATCGCCGGCGGGTCGATCACCAAGCGGCTCGTTCCGGTGATCGTCGGCCTCGTCGCGGTCGGCGCGGTGATCGCCTGGCTGGTCGCGCGCCGGTGAGTCCGGCGATGCTGCGGGGGGTCGACCGGGCCGCGTTCGCGGTGGCGTTCGCCGGGCGGCTGCGGCACGCCGGCGTCCCGACCGGGCTCACCGACATCGACGACTTCGTCCGGGCACTCGACGCCAGCCCACCCGACTCGCTGTCCACGCTCTACTGGACCGCCCGGATCAGCCTGGTTCGACGGCACGCCGACCTGGACGCGTTCGACCGCGTCTTCGCAGCGGTCTTCGGGGACCCGCCCCCGCTGCCACCACCGCACCGATCCGCGGTCCCGACGGGAAACCGCGACGACGTACACGTGCCGGTGCTGGCCGGCACGGCCGACGATGGTCCGGGCGGCGGGCTGCCCTGGGCGACGTTGCCCCCGGCCGTCGCCCAGACGCCGGAGTCCGACACCGCTCTGCGGCTGCCCGAGCGGCGTCCCAGCGCCCTCGCCGGGGTCGCCGAGAAACCCTTCGACGAACTCGACCCCGCACAGGTCACGCTGCTAGGCGACGCCCTGCGCACAGCCGTCGCCGGTTGGCCGACCCGCCGCGCCAGGCGGCACGCCGTCAGCCCGACCGGACGGCGGATCGCGCTGCGGCCCACGATCACCCGGGCCCGCCGTACCGGATGGGAGCCCGTCGAGATCGTCCGCGAACGGCCGGTACGGCGACCGCGCCGGGTCGTGCTGCTCTGCGACGTCAGCGAGTCGATGCGTGCGCAGGCGACCGCGTACCTGCACCTGATGCGGGCGTTCGCGGTCGTCGCCGAGGCGGAGGCGTTCGCGTTCGCGACGACGCTGACCCGGCTCACGGTGGTGCTGCGGCACACCTCGGCCGCCGAGGCGGTCGCGCGGGCCAGCGCGGCCGTGACCGACCGGTACGGCGGCACCCGGATCGCCACGAACCTGCGCACCCTGCTCGGCGGCCAGCACGCGGACACCGTCCGAGGCGCCGTGCTGGTGATCGGCTCGGACGGCTGGGACAGCGACCCGCCCGACGAGTTGGCCGCCGTGATGGCCCGGCTGCGCCGCCGCGCGTACCGGATCGTCTGGTTGAATCCACGCGCCGGCGCCCCCGGCTTCGCCCCTCGGGCGGCCGGCATGGCCGCCGCGCTCCCCTACTGCGACCGGCTGTTGCCGGCCGGGACGTTCCACGACCTGCTGCTCGCCGCCCGTCAGCTCCAGAGCGTCACGTGCACCGACGGCTTGAAGTGACCGATGCTGACGCCCGCGCCGCGCATCATCGCCTGAATCGCCCGAGGTGTCGACGAGAATCGGGCCAGTTCGGCGGCGGCCGACAGCGGGCCCGGACCGGCGAGGACCTGCGAGTGCCACACCGCCTCGACGGTCGCGTGCGGTCCCACCACCTGCTGGAGCTGGCCCTCGCGGAGGTCCGGCGCGACGGTGAACGCGAGCGCCGGCGAGACGCCCCGGCCCCGCTTCGCCTCCCCCAGCGCCGCAGCGTGGCTCTGGAAGATCTGCTGCCGGTCGTCGGGCACGGCCAGCCGGCGCAGCATCACCGGAACGGCGCCCAGGTCGGTGGCCGCCGACGGGCCGAGCAGCCAGGTCTGCTCCCGCAACTGCCCCGGCGACGCCGACACACCGGCCAGCGGATGGTCCGGGCCGACCACGACCACGAGCCGGTAGTTCATCATCGGCCGGCAGGCGATCGCCCGGTCGACAACCGGCGGCTGCGGCCCGACCGCGATGTCCGCGGCGCGGGTCAGCAACAGCGACTCGAACGCGCCCGGGTTGCGCACGCTCAGCTCCACGTCCAGGTCGGCGGCCCGCTTCGCGAACAGCTCGATCAGCCCCGGCGCGGCGAACTCGGCGAACAGGCTGGACGCGGCCACCCGCAGCAACCGTCGGCCACGTTTCGCGGCGCTCACCTCCAGAATCGTCCGGTCCTGCAGACCCAACAGCTCCGCCGCGCGACTGGCCAGCCGGAGCCCGCCCGGGGTGAACGCGAGCCCCGCGGCCGTCTTGGTGAACAGCCTGTCCCCGAACTCCCTGCGCAACTGTGCGACGTGGAGCGACACGGCCGACTCGGACACCGCCAGCTCGGCGGCGGCCTGCTTGACGGACCCCAGCCGGACCACGGCGACGTACGCGCGCAGTTGCGTCGGGGTCATCGGCGTCACCCACCTCCCCGCCCGATCGCCTGGTCCGGCTCTCCGTCGAGACGAGCCTCGATCATCCCCCGCTGAGCAGACCCGCCGCCAGCGTCGGTTCAGCCGAGCGTCAGCCGCCCGACCGGGTATCGGCTCGGCCTGACGTGCCTGGTAGCCGCACCGGACATCGATCCGGTCTCAGATGCGAAAGCCCTTCCGGTGGACGTTCGGAATCGGCTTGCCGGCCCCGGGGTCCTTGCCTACCGTCGTGGGGCACCTCCCGGTGCGCAGGCAACGGCTACTTCCTCTCTCAAAGGGGAGACGTGGGTTCGAATCCCACCGCCACTTCGGGTGGCGTCGACCAGCGGCCCAGGTCACCTTGGCCCGCAAGGGCCGGTCGCCGTCGCCGCTTCGATCTCGGGAGGCGCGCCCACGCCGCACGCCCGGTGCGACGGACCCGGCTACTTCTGGTGACGGCCCTGCAAGGGCCTGGCGGTTCGAGCCCGCAAACGCCGTGTCCACTTACGATCTCGGGCGTGTGGCGTGACCACATCCCATCGCCTGAAGATCGCAAACCCCGTTGCCCGGCCAGCGCCGCCGCCGCTACGGTCGTGACCGCACTTCCCGGTGCATAGGCGACGGTTACATCTGGTTGGGGTTCACGCCCCGGAAGGACCGCCGTCGCCGACCTCGACCTCGGGGAGCGCGCGACCAGGCCACACACCCGGTGCGCAGGCAACGGTTACTTCAGGGTTCCGCAGATGGGGGTTCGAGTCCCTCGCCGCCTTCGGGTGGATGGTTCAACGGACAGAACGGCGGACTAGTCCGTGGCCGATTCTGATCTCGGGTGTGTGGTGTGGTCGCGCCTTCCCGGCCGACCGACGTGGGGGACGTCATGGCCAAGTTCAACATCAAGCTACGCAAGAGCCGAAACCAGCCGACGACCGCCGAGGGCGCGCGGGGTTTCACCCGTGAGCCACGCGCCGAGCTGTTCCTGCTCGGTGTGTCGAACATGGTCGGCGCGGACACCTTCTACGAGGGCGCCACGGACCGGGACACTCGCTTCCGGGACCTGGTCGCCGCCGTGGCCGTCGCCGACCCCGACTGGTTCTCCCGTTTCGTGCCGTGGCTCCGGTCCGGCGCGATGATGCGCTCCGCGTCCGTGGTGGCGGCTCTGGAGGGCGCTCGCGCCCAGGTTGCCGCCGAGATCCCTGGTTCGCGGGCGGTCGTGAACGCCGCGCTGCAGCGTGCGGACGAGCCGGGCGAGGCTCTGGCGTACTGGCTGACTCGCCATGGCCGGGCGCTGCCCAAGCCGGTGAAGCGGGGCATCGCCGACGCGGCGGTCCGGCTGTACACCGAGCGGAGTCTGCTCAAGTACGACTCCGTCGGGAGCCAGGTGCGCTTCGGCGACGTCATCGACCTGACCCACCCCACCGTGAGAGACGAGCGGCAGGGTGACCTGTTCCGGCACGCGCTGGATCGGCGGCACAGTCGCGACAATCCGCTGCCGGCGTCGCTGCGGATGCTGGCGGCGCGGGACGCGCTCATGGCGTTGCCGGTCGAGCAGCGCCGGGAGGTCAGCGATCCGGCGGTGCTGGGCGCGGCCGGTATGACGTGGGAGGCCCTGGCCGGCTGGCGACAGGGCGCGATGGACGCCGCGGCGTGGGAGTCGGTCATCCCGACCATGGGCTACCTGGCGTTGCTGCGCAACCTGCGCAACTTCGACCAGGCCGGAGTCGGCGACGCGATCGCGGACATGGTGGCGGCCAAGCTCTCGGATCCCGGCGAGGTCGCCACCTCGCGGGTGCTGCCGATGCGTTTCCTGTCGGCGTACAACGCGGCACCGAGCCTGCGGTGGGCGTACCCACTGGAGAGGGCGTTGCAGCACGCCCTGGTGAACGTGCCGGCTCTGGACGGGCGGACCCTGATCCTCATCGACACGTCCGGTTCGATGCAGAGTCCGTTCAGCAAGGACGGCACACTGCGCTGCTGGGACGCCGCCACGGTGTTCGGCCTCGCGCTGGCTGCCCGGGCGCAGGCGGCGACGGTGGTGTCGTTCTCCAACGCCAGCCGGGTGTTCCCAACGACGGCAGGCGAGTCGGTGCTGGCGGCGGTGCGCCGGTTCAAGGACGGCGGCTACTTCTACGGCATGGGGACCGACACCGAGAAGGCGGTACGCGAGCACTACGACCGGCACGACCGGGTGGTCATCCTCACCGACGAGCAGGCCCACTGGCACGGTGCGGTGGACGTCGCCGCAGCGGTGCCCGCGGAGGTGCCGGTGTTCACCTGGAACCTTGCCGGTTACCGGGTCGGGCACACGCCGACCGTCGGCAACCGCCACACCTTTGGCGGCCTGTCCGACGCCGCGTTCGCGATGATTCCGCTCATCGAGGCCGGCTCCCGCGACCGGTGGCCCTTCTGATCCTCGCTGCGGGGCTGGAACTGCCCCGCAGCGGGGTCCGCCGCCGCTCGCCCCGTCGGCCGCTCAGCGGCGGGATCGGCCTCGACGCACCGCCCAGATGCCAGCGACGATCGCCGCCGCCGTCGGCAGGAGGCAGCAGAGGGTCAGGATGGACAGGTGCCACGGCTTGATCGCTCCCACGGCTGTGAGAGTAGGCATTGTTGACCACCACCGCTGTCCCGGCAGGGCCCAGCATGCCGGCAGGCAAAGCGGCGCTGCTCAGAGGGTGCGCACCAGCTGGAAGCGCTCGGTCACCACCAGGGTGTCGTCGTCGGCGGTGAAGCCGGGGTCGCCCAACTCCGCGCGCACCTCAGCGCTGTGCCAGAACGTCTCGTGCCCCGCCCGCCACTGCGCCACCGACTCGTCGCCCTCGCCCTCGTCCAGGGCGTGTTGCAGGTCGACGTCGGCGAGCCGGAGCACCCGCACCTCGGTCGTCTCGATCACCGCGACGCGTCGGTCCTCGGAGTCCACCACCGCGGATCGCTCGCCAACCTCGGGCAGCGGCTCGTTCGCGCGCTCGTATCCGACCAGCAGGGCGGAGGTCGAGGTCTTCGCGCCGGACAGGATCGCGGCCACCAACCGGTCCCGCAACGGCCCGGGGAACGCGAACTCGGCACGCGGTAGCTCATCGATGACGTCCATGCGGGCAGGGTACGCGGTACGACCGCGAGCGGTCTGCCGACGTTCGGCGGGGGCGCGCACACGCGCTGGTCCCGGTCGGCGAGGACCGGGACCAGCGGGTGGCGGGATCAGGAGGCGGCGATGCCTTCCATGCCGATGCCGTCGGCGAACTTCGGCAGGCCCTCGACCGTGGTGACGAGGGTCAGGGAGCCATCCTTGTTCACCTCGTAGCCCTGCACGTTGCCGGCGGCGGCGTTCTGGACGTACAGGAAGCCGTCGCTGGCGGTTAGGTCGATCGACCCGCCACCGGTGTCGGCGGCGACGGCCTTGACGAGTTCGAGCTTGCCGTGGTCGTTGACGCGGTAGGCGCTGATGGTGGAGCTGCCGGCGTTGGCGACGTAGAAGTAGTCGCCGACGCGCTGGATCCAGCACGGCGCCTGCTGACCGTTGGGGACCGACGGCCCGATCTGGTCGAGCGCGCCGTCCTCCTCGAGTTCGAACCGGCTGACCTCGTTCGAGCCGGATTCGGTGACGAGCAGCGTGTCCTCGGTGTCGAAGGTGAAACCGAACGGCACGGAGCCCGCGTCGCTGATGACCGGGTGCCGGGCCAGCTCGCCGTCGCGACCGATCTCAAAGCTGAACATGACGTTCGCAGCCTTGGTCGTCACCAACACGAACTCGCGGTCGGGGTCGATCTTGACCTGGGCGGGGGCGGTCATGAACGCGGGCGGGTTGCCGTTGTGCAGCCCGAGTGACCGGTTGGCGCCGCGAATGGGCGACAGGCGCCCCTTGTGCAACTCGAACCCTTGCACGGAGCCCTCGCCACCGGCGTTGAGCACGTACACCAGGTTGTCGCGGACGGTGACGCTGACCGGCAGCAGACCGCCGGACCAGATGACCTGGAGCTTGCGCAGCTTCGTGCCGTCGACGCCGAACACCGTCACGGTGTTGCTGCCGGCGTTCACGGCGAACAGCAGTCCACGGTGGTAGGTCAACGATCCCTGCGACGCCAACGCGTCCCCCGGCGCGCCGATGGTGAACCCACCCAGCCCGCCGGTCTCGTACTCGCCCGCCTTGGTGAGGCGGCCGTCCTCGTCGCGGTCGTAGACCTTGATCGTGTTGCCCTCGGCCTTGTTGGTCTGGACGAAGACCGCACCCTCGTCGTCGTGGTGGTTACCACGTCCGTCGCGGTCGTCGTGGTTGTACCCCGGACCGCCGCCGTCGGCGAAGGCGGCCCCCGGGATCGATCCGACGCTGGTCAGACCCGCCAGGAGAGCTGCCGCAACCGCAACGCTGCGCTTCATCGTTGGCTCCTTACGCGCACGATGGGATGAAATAAGAGTTTTCCTCTCGTTATGAAGTTAACGGAGCATGTAGCCGGCATGGCGGCTTTACCCGAAAGGAGTATTTTCGTGCCGTTTTGTCGATTCGGGGGACGCTGGCCGGGGGCGATGGCAGGGGGTGCACGAGGTCGACTCACCTACGATCTGCCGCATGCGACGAGTTACGCCGGTACTGGCGTTCGTGCTCCTGCTGGCCTTCTCCGCCTGTACCTCCGAGCCCGAGGAGACCGGCGACAGCACGTTGACCGTCTTCCTGGACAGCGACGTGACCGCAGCGACGAAGAGCGCCGTGGAGCAGCGGCTGCGGTCGATGCCCAGCGTCGAGGATGTCGCCCTCGAAACCCGCGAGCAGGCGTACGAGAGCTTGAAGGAGTCGCTGAAGGACAGCCCTGACCTGCTGGCGGATCTGAGGCCGGAGATTTTGCCGGAGTCGTTCCGCGCCACCGTCACCGATGCCTCGGTCGCCGAGGCGGTCGAGCTGGTGATGGCGGAGGCCGACGGCGTCGAGGACGTGGCGCTCACGACCGCACAGATCGACCCTCTGCCGTCGCACATCGGGGTCATCGTCCGGCTGGAGTCGGCGGTGACCGGCGAGCAGCGAGCCGGCGTGGAGAAGGCCGTCCACGCGCTGCCGGACGCGGAGTCGGTTGCGTTCGAGGACCGCGACGCCGCGTACGAGCGCCTGCGCGAGCAGTGCCGAGGCAGGGGCGAGCTGGCCGCGCAGCTCGACCCGCAGATGACGCGCGCGTCGTTACGCTTCCAGATGCCCCTGGACCCGAAGGGACCGGGGCTGTCCGGCCTGCTGAAACTCGACGGGGTCGACGTGGTGCGGCTGGTCCCGATGGCGATGCTGTAGGCGCGGACTTTCGGCCGGACCGGGCGGGCCCGGCCGATCCCGTCGGGGGCTACCGCTGCCAGGCGTCGATGGTCCGGACGCTGTCGCGCAGGACCCGGTCCATGATCGTGGGGTTGCCGCTGGTGCCCTCCCACCCCTGATCGTTGAGCACGGTCACGGCGCCGTCGACGCGTGCGACGGCGATCTGGCTGGAGGCCGTGCCGCCGGTGCGTTCCCCGTTCAGGCTCGTCTCGGCCCACGTTCTGGTCACCAGCAGCGCCTCGTCCCCGACGCCGGGCACCGCTCGACTCTCGACCTCGACGGAATTCCTGGCCTCCTGGTAGGAGAGGCACGCCTCCACGCCACCTCGGAGCCGTCGCAGGTAGTCCGAGGCGCCGTCGCCGTCGAAGGTGAAGATCGTTTGGTGGATCATGCCCTGCGGCACGTTGCTGTCCGGCTCGCCGGGCGTCTTGTAGGTGACGGTCATGGAGGCGCTCGCAGTGACCTGTCGACCTCCGGTGGCGAACTCGTCGCCGCACATCGTCGGCAGGGCGTCCGCGACGGGCGTCGACCGCCGGGGCGACTTGCGCAGTTCCGGTGGCAGTTCGACGAAGGCCGACGTCGGGATCGTCACCTGGGTGCTCGCGCTCGGCGACGGTTGGTCGGCCTGGGTCGTCGGTGCCGACGCGGTCGTCGGTGGCGCGCTCGACGAGGCCGAACCGGGCTGGTCCTCGCCGGCGCCGCAGGCAGCGGTGAGCGCGACGGTGCCGAGTAACGGCAGGATCAGCGCACGCAGCCTGCGCGCACGGGTGGTCGCCAGCGTCGGGTAACGGCTCATTTTCACCTCGTGATCTCTGTTCGGACATTCCCCGTGACGAACGGACCGAAACGACGGCGGTCCGCGTGCTCATGTCGTCGTCCGTCCAGGACGGCACCGAGGGCATCCGGCTCGCCGAGTCCTGGAAGCCATGGTCAGGGACATCGCCCGACATCCCCGTCGTGCCACGCTGGCGGCGGTGACGCTGGTTTGCCCGCGCGGTTCGCCGGCCCGCCGACGAGGTCAGCTCGCGTCTCGTCTCCTACCCAGGGAGGAGGCGGGCTCCGACCGTCGGCCGCAACCGGGGCTCGCGGTCGGACGTGCTCGGCGGATGCGGCCGGGAGCATCTACAGGCATGACTGTCACGCTGCGCCGGGCGGCACACTGGCACCGCCCACTCATGGTCTTCGTCTACGCGATGGCGGTGCTCACCGTCATCTCAGCGGTCGGCATCCTCGTCGACTCGCGGGTCCTCACCGGTGCGCCGATCTGGCTCAAGCCGTTCAAGTTCGCCGTGTCCTTCGTGGTGTACGGCACCACGCTCGCCTGGATGCTCTCCCTGCTGCCGCGCCGCAGCCGGATCGCGGAGTGGGCCGGCACGGTCATCGTCGCGATGGCGGTGATCGAGATGGTGGTGATCGTCGGGCAGGTGCTGCGCGGTACGACCAGCCACTTCAACGGCACCAGCCCGCTGAACGCCGCCCTCTTCTCCGTGATGGGCGCGGCGATCATGGTGCTGTTCGCCGCGCACTTCGTCATCGGGATCGTGGTGCTGATCCGGCGGATCCCCGATCGGGCCGCCGCCCGCGCGGTCGGGTGGGGGCTCGGCCTGTCCCTGTTGGGCATGCTCGCGGCGGTGCCGATGGTGCTGCCGATGCAGGAACCGGGGATCGACGGGATCTCCGGGGCGCACGCCGTCGGCGTCCTCGACGGAGGATCGGGGTTGCCGGTGGTCGGCTGGAGCACCACCGGTGGGGACCTGCGGATCGGGCACTTCGTGGGGCTGCACGCCCTCCAGGCGCTGCCGATCCTGGCGATCCTGCTGAGCCGGTTCCTCGGGGCGCGGCTGGACGAGCGCACCAGGGCGCGACTCGTGGTCGTGGCGGGAGCCGCGTACGGCGTACTCACGGTGTTGTTGACCTGGCAGGCCCTGCGCGGACAGCCGCTGCTGCGCCCGGACGCGCTCACGCTGGCCGCCGTCGCGGCCCTGGCGGTCGCGACCGTGGCCGCCACCGGCCTGGTGCTGGCGCGCCGGCGCGGCCCGGAACTGGCGCTGGCCGCATGACCGCCACGCTGTTCACCCTGACGTTCGCGGTGGCCGCGCCGTTCTGGGCGCTGATGATCCTGCTGCCCCGCTGGTCGTGGACCGCACGGATCATCTCCTCGCCGCTGGTCGTGCTGCCGGTCGTGGTGATCTACGCGCTGCTGGTGATCCCGGCGTTCGGTGACGTGCTGCCGGCCGTGGCGTCGCCGACCCTGGACGGCGTACGGGACCTGCTCGGCACCTCCGACGGCGCGGCGGCGGGGTGGGCGCACATGATCGCGTTTGATCTGTTCGTCGGGCGGTGGGCGTGGCTGGACAGCCGGGAACGGGGGGTACCGGCGCTGGTCATGGCTCCGGTGCTGGTGCTGACCATCCTGCTCGGA
Organism: Micromonospora sp. CV4; assembly: GCF_003667455.1. Lineage (NCBI taxonomy): Bacteria > Bacillati > Actinomycetota > Actinomycetes > Micromonosporales > Micromonosporaceae > Micromonospora > Micromonospora sp. CV4. The sequence continues at coordinate 10,165 of NZ_RCVI01000318.1, forward strand.
CCGCTCGGCCTGGCCGCCTACCTCGCGGTTCGATACCGGTGGCCGCAGGGACGTGTCCCCGGGCCGCAGGGCCTAGGCTGACCACCGTGCGGTGGGTGGGACGACTGTTCGACACGCGGGACACGCTCGTGCGGATGGTGCTGCTCAACCTCAGCGGTGTGGGCTACCTGGTCGTCGGCACGCACGCCGCCCGCCCGACGACGGCCACGCAGTGGGTTCTCGCGGTGGTCGCGTTCACCGGCGGGCTGGTGTTCCACCGTCGGCCGCTGGTCAACCTGGTGGTGCAGGCCGGGCTGCTGGCGGTCGCGTTTCCCCTGATCGACGACACCACGATCAACCAGGTGGGCGCCAGCTGGGCGCTGCTCGAGGTGACCATGTGGGCGCGTCGAGCGCACCGCATCTGGTTCGCCGCCGTGCTGCTGGCCGTGGTCGACCTGACCGACTCGATCGGCGATCCGATCGGCCGGTTCGCCTCCGGCGTCTTCGGGCTGACCCTGGAGGTCGGCGTGCCGGTGCTGCTCGGTCTGGTCATCCGCACCAACCGGGAGCTCGGCCGGCAGGCCGTGGAGCGGGCGGCGGCCGAGCAGCGCCGGCAGCAGTCGGAGAGCCGCGCCGCGCGCGCCGACGAACGCAGCGCCATCGCCCGCGAGCTGCACGACGTCGTCGCGCATCACGTGGCGTCGATGGTGCTGCGGGTCGGCGTGGCCCGGCACGTGCTCACGGACCTGGACCCGCGGGTGGGCGAGGTGTTCGACGACGTGCACGGCACGGGAACCGCCGCGCTGGCCGAGCTGCGCCGGCTGGTCACGGTCCTGCGCAACCCCGACGGGGTACGCGGTGACGCGGCGCTGACCGCGATCGAGCCGTCGGCGCTCCCGGCGGCACTCGGCGCGACGGTCGACCGGGCCCGGCAGGCGGGGGTCACCGTGGAGGCCGACATCGACCCGGCGGTCGGCTCACTCGACGCGGTACGCGGCCTGGCCGTGCTGCGACTGACTCAGGAGGCGCTGACCAACGTGGCCAAGCACGCCGGGACGTCCGCGCTGGCGCACCTCGTGGTCGCCGTCCGCGACGGGGCCGTCCACTGGGAGGTCTCGGACAACGGGCGCGGCTCGGCGGCGGCGGCGGTGCCGTCCGGAGGCGGGCACGGCATCACCGGCATGCGCGAGCGCGTCGAGGTCCTCGGCGGCCGGCTGGAGGCAGGGCCGGCCGGCGCCGGTTGGCGGGTGCGCACCGTCCTCCCGGCCGTGCCCTCCGCCTCCGGCGCCGGGACGCCGGCCGTGTCGGTGCCCCGTGACCGCGAGGCACCCGCTGGTTCGCCCGCGGCGGAGCCGGCGTGATCCGCGTTCTGCTGGTCGACGACCAGCACCTCATCCGGGCGGGCCTGCGCATGCTCTGCGACGCCCAACCCGACATCGAGGTGATCGGCGAGGCCGACAACGGCCGCGACGCGATTTCGCTCGCCGCGCGGCTCCTCCCCGACGTCGTCGTCATGGACCTGCGCATGCCCGGCGTCGACGGAATCACGGCGACCAGCCGCATCCTCGCCGAACGTCCCGCCACCCGCGTCCTGGTACTGACCACCTTCGGCGACGACGACCACCTCTATCCCGCCCTGACCGCCGGCGCCTGCGGCTTCCTGCTCAAGGACGCGCCACCGGTCGAGCTGGTGGACGGCATCCGCCGGGCCGCCGTGGGCGACAGTCCGTTCAGCCCCGAGGTGCTGCAACGCCTGGTCCAGCGCGCGGTGCACGCCCGCGCCGAGACGCCGCGACCGGTGCAGGGCCTGACCGCCCGCGAACAGGACGTGCTGGACCTGGTCGCCGAGGGTCTGTCCAACACCGAGATCGCCGACCGGCTGCACATCGGCGTCACGACGGTCAAGACACACATCACCAACCTGATGACCAAGACCGACAGCCCCAACCGGGTACGCCTGGCCCTGTTCGCCCGGGGCGCCTGACCTGCGGCTGTCGGACGGGCCGGAGGGCCGGTCAGCCCCTCATCCGCGCGGACACGGCGATGACGAGCACGAGCGGCACGATCAACAGCGCCGGAGCGAGCACCGGCAGGTGCAGGGCGACCAGGGCACCGACCGCCGCGCCGGTGATCAGGGCCAGCAGGACCTGGGCCTTGGGCCGCAGGCTGCCCCACGGGCTGCGCGCCGCCACACCGGCGATCAGGCTCGTCAGGGTCCCGGTCAGGTACGTGGAGGACAGACCCGGCACGCCGAAGCGCTGAATCGCGCTGCTCTGCACGCCCAGCGCCGCTGCCGACAGCAACAGGAGCGCGAGGTCGATGTGGTCGTCGTGGTGGGGAAGGTTGACCTCCCAGACGATGAGGAACACGACGAACACCAGCAGTTCCAGGATGAGCGCCCAGGTGACCCGCCGTGGCCAGACGGGGTCGTCCGGTTGGGCCGAACCGACGAGGCGGGCGCCCGCGAGGACGCCGACGATGAAGCTGACGATGGCGCACCCTGAGGTCACGGCGAGCTCGGCCTCACCTCTGCCTGCCGAGAGTCCGAGCAGGACCATGTTGCCGGTCATGACGCTGGAGAAGGCTCCGCCCAGGGAGAGGAAGCCGATGGCGTCGGCACTGCCGGTGAGGAAGGTGAGTACGACGACGAGGGCGTGCCGTCGCCGCAGGAGGCGCTGCTTGTCCTGGGTGGCGGTGGAGGGGCGGGTGACGTGGGGCACTGTGCTCGACACTGTCGGCTATCCTCCAAAGATTGTTCTTCGTATACACTTTGCCCCGGACGATTCACGGAGAGGCGATCCAGTTGGCTGAAGATCTGCGGGACAAGCTCGGCGCTCAACACCTGCCGCTACGCGACCAGGTCCTCGCCGCCCTGCGGACCGCCATCATCGACGGCGACTACCTGCCCGGCGAGCGGCTGACCGAGGACCGGCTCGCCGAAGACTTCGGTGTCTCCCGCAACCCGGTCCGCGAGGCGCTCCGCGTCGCGGAGGCGGAGGGCTTCGTCGTGATCCTCCCTCGCCGCGGTGCGGTCGTCGCCTCCCCCAGCAGCGGCACCATCTCGGACATGTTCGTCGTCCGCGAACGCCTGGAGGCGCTGGCCGCCCGGCTGGCGGCCGAGCGGGCGACCACGGCGGACGTGGCCGCCCTGCGCGTGCTGCTCGAGCAGGGCCGCGAGGCGACGGAGCGCCAGGACCTGCGCCGGGTCGCCGAGCTGAACAGCGCCCTGCACCTGCGGATCCTCCAGATCAGCGGCAACCCCTGGCTGTCGTCGATCGCCAAGGCGCTGTACCTCCATGTCCAGTGGGTCTTCCGGCTGGGGGCCGCCGAACGCGCACCGCACTCGTGGGCCGAGCACATCCAGCTGGTCGATGCCATCGAGTCAGGCGACGGCGACCGCGCCGAGCGGGCCGCCCTCGCCCATCTCGACGCGGCATCCGCGGCCGCCTACGAGAACGCCGAGGGCGGCTACGGCGCCCGCTAACGCCCGCACGCGTAGCCCTGCATGCCCCGCGGGTTCGCGCCGGCGGCGAGCACGCCCGTGGCCGGGTCGCGGCTCACCGCACAGAGGCGACCGAGGCTCCACGCGTCGGAGAGCCGCACCTCGTGCCCGTACGCCCGCAGCGCGGCCAGCACGTCCTCGTCGAACCGGTCCTCCACCACCAGGACACCGGGCTCCATCGTGCGCGGGTAGAACGACCCCGGCAGGCTGAGGGTGTGCCATGCGGGCGCGTCGATGGCCTCCTGAAGGGACTGGCCGCCGGCGAGGTGGCGGAGCAGGAACGGCAACTGCCACTGGTCCTGCTGGTCACCGCCGGGTGTGCCACACGCCAGCACCGGCTCCCCGTCACGGTGCACCATCGTCGGGCTCAACGTCGTACGCGGTCGCCGACCCGGAGCGAGCGACGAGGCGAGCCCCTCCTCCAGCCAGAACATCTGCAGCCGACTGCCCAGCGGGAAGCCGAGGTCCGGAATGGTCGGCGAACTCTGCAACCAGCCGCCACTCGGGGTAGCGGAGATCATGTTGCCCCAGCGGTCGACCACGTCCACGTGGCAGGTGTCGCCCCGGGTCACCCCGTCCGACTGCACCGTCGGCTCCCCCGTCGTCGGGTCCGTGGGGTCGGCGCGACGGACGGCGTCGGGTCGAACGTGGGCCGGCAGGTGCGGTTCCGCCCCGTCGGGACGCCCCGGCCGCAGCTCCGCGGACGCTCGGGCCCCGATCAGGGCTGCCCGCTCCCGCGCGTACTCCCGGGAGAGCAGCGCCTTGGCGGGCACGTCGGCGCTGTCGCCGTACCAGGCCTCCCGGTCGGCGAAGGCGAGCTTGAGCGCCTCGACCTGAGCGTGGATGCCAGCCGCGGTCGACGAGTCGTAAGCGCCGACGTCGTCGAGCGCGTCGAGGACGGACAGCGACTCCAGCAGCACCGGGCCCTGACCCCAGAAACCGGTCTTCGCCACCGAGTAGCCGTTCCAGTCGAGGGTGACCGGTTCCTCCCACGTCGCCGAGTAGGCGGCCAGGTCGGCGCCGGTGACGAGCCCGGCGTGGGGGCTCCCGCTGGAGTCCTGGAACGGCTCCCGGCTGAACCGGTCGATCGCCTCGGCGACGAAACCCGTACTCCAGGCCCGCCGCGCGGCCTCGATCTGCGCCTCCCGGTCGCCGCCGGCCGACTGCCCGGCCTGAACCAGTCTCTCCAGGGTGCGCGCGTAGGCCGGGTTGGCGAACAGCTCCCCCGCCGCCGGGGGCCGGCCGTCGCGCAGCCAGAGCTGGGCGGAGGTAGGCCAGTGCTCCTCGAACAGCGACCGGACGGCGGCCACGGTGTCCCCGACCCGAGCCAACAGCGGGTGGCCCGCCGCGGCGTAGCCGATCGCCGGCTCCAGCACGTCGTCGAGGGAGAGCGTGCCGTGATCGCGCAGCAGGAGGAGCCAGGCGTCCACGGCGCCGGGCACGGCCGCCGCGAGCGGGCCGGATCCGGGAATGAGGTCCATCCCGAGGGACCGGAAGTGCGCGATGGTGGCCCCGGCCGGCGCCGGCCCCTGCCCGCACAGCACCTTCGGCGCCGGGTCCTGGACGGTCGCCACGATCGCCGGCACCTCGCCGCCCGGCCCGTTGAGGTGTGGCTCGACGACGTGCAGGACGAACCCGGCGGTGACCGCGGCGTCGAAGGCGTTCCCACCGCGTTCGAGGATCCCCATGGCCGCCTGACTGGCGAGCCAGTGCGTCGAGGACACCATGCCGAAGGTTCCCTGCAGTGTCGGTCTGGTGGTGAACGTCATGACAACACCTCACTCGTTTCTGCGGCCCGGACGTCGGGCCCGCTGCCGTCCGGCTGGACCAGGTGGCACGCGGCCATGCCGTCGCCGATGCCCACCTGTGCCGGCACCTCCGTCGCGCACCGGTCGAACGCGAGCGGGCACCGGGTGCGGAACCGGCAGCCGGACGGCGGGTCCAGCGCGGACGGGAGGTCGTCGCCGAGCAGCACCAGCTGACGCTCCCGTTGACGGACCGGGTCGGCCACCGGGGCCGCGGACAGCAGCGCCTGCGTGTACGGGTGGGCGGGCCGGGCGAAGATCCGCTCGCGCGAGCCCTTCTCGACGAGCTGGCCCAGGTACATGACGGCGATGTCGTCCGCCAGGTACTCGACGGCGGACAGGTCGTGGGTGATGAAGAGGCAGGCGAACCCGATGTCGCGTTGCAGGTCGGCGAGGAGGTTGAGCACCGACGCCTGCACCGACACGTCGAGCGCGCTCGTCGGTTCGTCCGCGATGAGCAACCGTGGCTCGGAGATCAGGGCCCGCGCGATGCTGACCCGCTGGCGTTGCCCGCCGGAGAGCTCATGGGGATAGCGGCGCGCCACCTCGGCGCGCAGACCCACCCGTTCGAGCTCCGTGGCGACCCGGGCCTCCCGGTCGCGCCGCGGGATCCGCTTCCCGGCCAGCCGCAACGGCTCGGCCACGACCTCGCCCACCAGCATGCGGGGGTCCAGTGAGGCGGCCGGGTCCTGGAAGACGATCGACACCGCACCGCGGTGTGGGCGTAGCTGTCGCCGGGACAGGTGCGTGACGTCCGTCCCGGCGATCCGGACCACACCCGCGGTCGGCTCCACGAGCCGCACCACGCATCGGCCGACCGTCGATTTTCCGGAGCCGCTCTCCCCCACCAGGGCCGTGACCCGGCCCCTCGGAATCGTGAGGGACACCCCGTCCACGGCGCGGACCGGGCCGAAGTGCATCACCAGGTCCTCGATCACCAGGGCGTCCGGCTGGGCCGTCATCGGTGCGCCTCCTCAACGTCGGATCGGGGCGACGGGCACGGGTGCCAGCATGCCGCGAGGTGGTCGGTGCTGCCGGCGGCCACCACCTCCAGGGGCGGCGCGGACTCGCGGCACCGCGCGTCCGCGGCCGGGCACCGGTCGGCGAAGGTGCACGCGTCCGGCTGGACCGACAGGACGGGCACCAGACCGGGTATCTCCTGGAGACGGTCGGTGCCCGCGTGCCTGCCGGGCGTCGGTGACGCCGACAGGAGCCCGGCCGTGTACCGGTGGTACGGGTGCGCGAACAGGTCGGTGACCGCTGCCCGCTCCACCACCCGCCCGGCGTACATGACGACGACGCGGTCCGCGATGTCGGCGATCACGCCGAGGTCGTGCGTGATGACGAGGATGCTCGTGCCGAGCCGGTCGCGCAGGTCCCGGAGCACCTGGAGGATGCCGGCCTGGACCGTGACGTCCAGCGCGGTGGTCGGTTCGTCGGCCACCAGCACCTTGGGGCCGCAGGCCACCGCCATCGCGATCATCACGCGCTGGCGCATGCCGCCGGAGAGCTGGTGCGGATAGTTGTCGACGCGTTTCGCGGCGGACGGGATCCCGACGAGCGTCAACAGTTCGACGGCGCGTGCCCGGGCGGCCCGCCGGGACATCCGTTCGTGGACCTGGAGCACCTCCCCGATCTGACGCCCGACGGTGAGCACGGGATTGAGCGACGTCATTGGCTCCTGGAAGATGTAGGCGATCTCCTTGCCGCGTACGCGGCGAAGCGCCGCCTCGCGGGTGCCGACGAGCTCGGTGCCGTTCAGCCGCACCGATCCGGAGATCCGGGCGCTGCCGGGGAGCAGGCCCGCGATGCTCATGGCGGTGACGCTCTTTCCGCACCCCGACTCACCCACCATCCCGACGATCTCTCCGGGTGCGAGGTCCAGACTGACCCCGTCGACCGCCGAGACGTTCCCGGTCTCGGTGGGGAATGAGACCGAGAGGTCGCGTACCGCCAGGACGGGTGTGGCGACCGTCGCGGCGGCTCCCGCCCGTTCGGCCGTGGTCATCGCCGGTCTCCCTTCGGGTCGAGGGCGTCCCGGAGCGCGTCGCCGAAGACGTTGAACGCGAGCGCCAGCCCCATGATCACGACTCCGGGCAGGACCGCCGCCCACGGGGCTCGGGCGGCGAACTGCTGGGCCGTGGCCAGCATGGTGCCGAGGCTGGGGGACGGAGGTTGGATGCCGAGGCCGAGGAACGAGAGCACCGCCTCGCCCAGGATCGCGGCCGGGATCGCGACCGTCGCCTGCACCAGGATCACCGATGTCGCGTTCGGCAGGATGTGCCGGGCGAGCACCCACAGGTCGCTCGCGCCGTCCACGACCGCGGCGGCGACGAAGTCCAGCGACTTGAGCCGGAGCGTGTCCGAGCGGACCACCCGGATCACCCCGGGGATCTGGGCGATGCCGATGGCCACGGCGGCGTTGCCGAGGCTGGCGCCCCGGATGGCCGCCAGCCCGACCGCCATGATCAGAAACGGGAACGCCAGGAGCAGGTCGGTGAACCGTGAGATCACGGCGTCCCAGGCCCGGAAGTAGCCGGCGGCGAGACCGAGCGGGACACCGATGACCAGGGAGGTGGCCACGGCCAGCAGTCCCACCTGGAGCGACGCCCGCGCCCCGAGCATGATCCGGGACAGCACGTCCCGGCCGAGGTCGTCGGTGCCGAGCAGGTGGCCGGGGGTGCCGGGAGGTGCGAACGTACGGGCGAAATCGGTCTGGTCGACGGAGTAGGGCGCGATCCAGGGCGAGAGCAGCGCGATGACGGCGGCGAGCGCCAGCACGACGAAGCTCACGACGGCGAGCGGGTTGCGTCGCAGCCGCCGCAGAACGCGCGTCCGTCGGGTGATGCTGGCGGCACCGGTCTCCGCCATGGGAACGGTGAGGACGGTCATGCCGGATCTCCCGTCACCCGGATGCGTGGATCGATGACCGAGTAGAGCAGGTCGACGAGGAAGTTGATCACGATGTACGCCGTCGCGGTGAGCAGCACGACGGCCTGGATCACCGGGTAGTCCCGCTGGAACACCGCGTCGATGGTCATCTTGCCGAAGCCCGGCAGCCCGAAGATCTGCTCGGTGACGACGGCACCCGAGATCAGGCCCCCGAGCTGGAGGCCCACGACGGTCACCACCACGATCAGGCTGTTCCGCAGGGCGTGCTGGGTGATGACGGCTCGCGGCCGCAGGCCCTTCGCCTTCGCCGTCCGTACGTAGTCCGAGGAGAGCGAGTCCAGCATCGCCGACCGGGTCTGCCGCATGATGATGGCGGCGAGGCCGGTCCCGAGGATCACCGCCGGCAGGACGATGTGGTGCAGGTTGTCCACCGGATCCTCCAGAATCGGCACGAAGCCGGAGGCGGGAAACAACCCGGTCGCCACGGACAGGTACAGGATCGCGAGCAGCCCGAGCCAGAAGTGCGGCACCGACAGGCCGATCAGGGCCATGCCGTTGGCCACCCACTCCGCCGGGCGCCCGCGGCGGACCGCCGCGAGCACCCCGGCGCCGACACCGAGCGCCGTGGCGAGCAGGATCGCCAGGACGGAGAGTTCAACGGTCACCGGCAGGGCGGTCGTGAGCATCGACGAGACCGGCGTACCGGTGCGGATCGACACCCCGAAGTCGCCCTGCACCATGCGTTCCACGTACTGCGCGAACTGCACTGGCAGCGGCTGGTCCAGCCCGTAGTGCCGACGGATGGCTTCGAGGGCCTCCGGCGACCGGTCCTCCCCGGCCAGCGCGAGGGCCGGATCACCGGGGAGCGCCCGTACGCCGAAGAACACCACGATCGTCGACAACAGCAGGGTCAGCGCCGACTGCCAGGCGCGGGTGAGGAGATATCGGGCCACGGCGACCTACTTGGTGAATCCGGCGAAGGCCGCGCGGATCACGCCGTCCGGGAAGACCTGCAGGCCCTGGATCTGCTTGCTGACGGCCGTGAGGTTGCGCTGCCGGTAGAGGTAGATCAGCGCGTCGTCCTGCTGGAGCAGCGTGACCACCTGCCCGTACAGCTTCTTGCGCTCCTCGGTGTCACCGGACTGCCGGGCCTGGGTCAGCAGGGCGTCGAGCTGCGGGTTGCTGTAGCCGGCTACGTTCTGGCTCGCGGTGGTGCCGACGAAGTTCGTGATGTTGGCGTCCGGGTCGATCCGCCCGCTCCAGCCGAGCTGCAGCAGCTCGAAGTTGCCGCGGTCCTGCTCGTCGAGGAGCGAGGAGTACTCCACCGGGTTGATCTTCAGATCGAACCCGCCGTCCTTGAGCATGGACTGGAGCGCCTGCGCGAGCCGCAGCGTGTCGGGCGTGTTCGACGCGAGGAGCGTGACGGTGTACGGGGTCTGCACACCCGCCTCGGCGAGGAGCTGCTTGGCCTTGGCGGGGTCGTGCGCCGGGCAGGCCTGCGCCTCGGGCGACGAGAACGGGCTGGCGGGAGAGATGGGTGAGCAGGCGGCGGTGTGGATGCCGTTGAAGACCGCGTCGACCAGGGCCTTGCGGTCGATCGCGTGCTCGAATGCCTGCCGGACCTTGGCGTTCTGGGCGAGAGGGCGGTTGATCGGCTTGGGCGGGGTGCGGACCCCGTCGACGTTGCCGATGTTGATGGTGAGGCCCTGGTAGCCGAGGGACTGCGACTGCAGGACGGAGACCGAGGAGTCCTGCCGCAGGGAGGCGACGTCCTGGGTGGAGACGCTGTCGGCGACCTGGGCGTCACCGGAGCGCAGGTTGGCCGCGCGGATGCTGGCGTCGCTGAGGATGCGCCACGAGATGCCGTCGAGGTGGACCTTGTCGGCCTCGTAGTAGTTCGGGTCCTTCACGACGTCGATGGAGTTCTGCGGCACCCGCTTGGCGAACTTGAACGGGCCGACGCAGACCGGCGCCGAGGCGAAGTCGTCGCCGAGGCCCTGCAACGCCTTGGTGCTCATGATCATGCCGGCGCGGTCGGCGAGCGCGCCGAGCAGGGGCGCGAACGGCTGCTTGAGCCGGAGGACGACGGTCTGCGCGTCGGGGGTGTCGACGCCGTCGATGGGACCGAGTTCGCTCTTGCGGGCCGAGCGGGCGTGGGTCAGGTGTCGCTGGACGGTGGCCTTGACCGCGGCGGAGTCGAACGGCGTCCCGTCCGCGAAGCGGACGCCCTGGCGCAGCGGGATGGTGACCGTCTCGCCGTCGCTGCTCGTGGTGGGCAGGGCGGTCGCCAGCTGGGGTACGACCTGCGCCTGCTCGTTCACGTCGTAGAGCTTCTGGCACATGGCCTGGAAGACGTAGCGGGAGTAGAGGCTGCGCGACAGTGTCGGGTCCAGCGCGTCGGGTTCCGCCGAGAGGGCGATGACCAGCTTGCCGCCCTGCTTGACGGCAGCGGGGTCGGCCGGCGTACCAAAGGAATCCTGGCCTGCCGACTGGTTGTCGCCGGACTGGTTGTCACCCCCGCCGTCCGACACCGGTGAGCAGGCAACGACCGCGCAGGCAACAGCGACCGCCGCCACCGCGGCCCGGAGTGAACGGCGCCGGGGCAGGCTCGTTTCGCTGAGGGAGAGGTTCGTCATGGGGAGCTCCTCGAGTGGGCGATTCGGGGAGCGTATGTTGTATACGATGACCCGCGCAAGACCTCCTTTCCTGCCTCTCGACGGGGTTCACGGCTGGCGGGGTCGGTCGTGCAGAGCGGCCCGCGGCGCCGGCCCGACGACACGCCGGACGACGGCCGGGAGTCCCGGCCAGCTCGCCAACGGGCGATACCTCAGAGGCATATTTATGCCTGTGAGGTATCGCGCCCACGACACCGACCGGCCGGACGCGGTGGGAAGCGGTCCTGGGCGTCGCCGTCACCGTGACCGACGGGCGAGACCGCACGCGCAGGCCAGGGCATCTGCTCGCGGTGTGCACGAGCGGCGGGTCACCGCCCTGGAGCGCGGCGGTGGTACTCGGGGCGAAGCTTCGCGCTCGCGAACGCCGACTTCACCGCCGCCGAGAGCGCGGCGATGTCGTACGCGCCGTGGTGACGAAGGCCGTTGATGAAGAAGGTCGGGGTGCCGGTGACGCCGCTGAGGTCGGCCGAGTCGACGTCCTCGGCGACCCGGTCGACACCCTTGAACTTGACCATGTGCTCCCGGAACCGGTCGAGGTCCAGGCCGATCTGTTCGGCGTAGCCGAGCACATCTTCGGGATTGAGAGCGTCCTGGTGCACGAGCAGCAGGTCGTGCATCTCCCAGAACCGGCCCTGCTCGCTCGCCGCCTCGGCCGCCTCGGCGGCGAGTTGGGCATGCGGGTGGACGTCGGTCAGCGGCAGGTGCCGCCAGACGTACCGGACGTTGGCGAAGTCGGCCAGCAGCTCCCGGACCACCGGCTCGGCCTGCCCGCAGTAGGGGCACTCGAAGTCGCCGTACTCCACCACCGTCACCGGCGCCTCGCGCGGCCCCCGCACGTGGTCGCGCTCCGGATCGACCGGCAGCATCAGGTCGACGATGCCCTCGGCGACGCCGAGCAGCGCGCGGGCGTGCCGCGCCGGCGAGAGCCGGGCCGCAGAGCGGAACACCAGCCAGGTGATGACGGACGCGCCGATCGTCGCGACCAGGATGCCGAGCTTCGCCTCTTCCAGGGCCTCGCCGCTCAGCGCATGGGTGGCGATCAGGAGGGCGACGGTGAACCCGACGCCGGAGACCGTGCCGACGCCGGCCACGGCGAGCCAGCCCACCGGCGGCCGGAGCCGGTTGCGTGTCAGTCGCTGCACCAACCACGAGGTGGCCGCGATCCCGGCCGGCTTGCCGACCAGGTACGCCGCCACGACGCCGAGCGTGACCGGCGAGGCCACAGCCCTGGCCAGGAGATCGCCGTCGATCACGATCCCGACGTTCGCCAGCGCGAAGAGCGGTACGACCACGTAGCTCGCCCACGGGTGGTAGAGGGTCTGCAACCGCTCGTTCGGCGACAACGCCGAGGCGAGCCCCGCCCGGGCCGAACGGGCGAGCTGCGGGGTGGGCTGTTCCCGGAAGAGGCGGAACTGGTCGCTCGCCCGCTGGAGTTCGCTGCGGCCGGGGGCGTAGGCGAAGGACAGCAACCCCATCACCAGGCCCACCACGACCGGGTCGACACCGGACTCCGAGACCGCGACCCAGGCCGCCACCCCCAGCAGCCCGTATACCGGCCCGAACCGCACGCCAGAGGCCCGGACGAGCAGCACGACGCCGAAGATCGCCGCAGCGGCGAGCAGCGCCGTCGGCGAGGGATGTTCCGGATAGGCGATCGCCAGCACCGCGATCGCGACCAGGTCGTCGATGACGGAGACCGTCAGCAGGAAACTCCGCAACCGATTCGAGAAGCGCGGCCCGAAGACGGCCAGCGCACCGAGCGCGAGGGCCGTGTCCGTGGCCATCACCGCGCCCCAGCCGCCCGCGCTGGTCTGCCCGGCGTTGATCGCCAGGTAGATCGCGACCGGGAGGAGCATGCCGCCGAGCCCGGCCAGCAGCGGCAGCGCCAGCCGACGCCGCTCCCGCAGCTCACCGATATCGAACTCGCGGCGCAGCTCCAGCCCGGCGACCAGGAAGAAGAACGTCATGAGGCCGCTGTTGATCCAGTAACGCAGATCGTGCGACACGGGCCAGTCGCCGAGCTGGACGGAGAGGGACGTGCTCCAGAGCGACTCGTACGACGACTCGTGCAGGTTGGCCCACAGGAGCCCCACCACCGCAGCGACCAGCACCACCCGTGCGCCGCCGGTCTCGGTGCGCAGGAACGAGCGCAGCGGAGCGTTGAGCCGACCGGCCCAGGCGGTCCGGGCGGACCATCCCCGCTGCGGGTCGGCGCTCGTCACGGGGACAATCCTTGTCGACCTGATCGCCACGTGGATCGGATTCGCGCACAAGCGGTAGGGTCCGATCACGGTCGACGAAAGGCAGTTCACCATGGCGATCCCCCACCTGACGGCCGCGGACGGCACCACGTTGCCGGCGATCGGGCTCGGGACGTACCGACTGAACGGCTCGGCGGGCGTCGACGCGATCGGCGAGGCGATCCGGGCGGGTTACCGGTTGATCGACTCGGCGGTGAACTACGAGAACGAGGGCGCGGTGGGCCGGGCCGCCCGTTCGGCGGGCGACGTACGGGACGAGCTGGTCGTCACCTCGAAGCTGCCGGGCCGGCACCACCACTACGACGAGGCGCTGACCACCATCGAGGAGAGCGTGTTCCGCACCGGCCTCGACCGGATCGACCTGTATTTGATCCACTGGCCGAACCCGAAGGTCGACCTCTACGTGCAGGCGTGGCGGGCGCTGATCGAGGCCCGTGAACGCGGGCTGGTCCGGCACATCGGGCTGTCGAACTTCCTGCCCGAGCACATCGACCGGCTGGTGGCCGAGACCGGGGTCGCTCCGGTGGTCAACCAGATCGAGGTGCATCCGTACTTCCCGCAGCAGGAAGCGATCGACTACCACCGGGCGCACGGGATCCTCGTGCAGGGCTGGAGCCCGCTGGGCCGGGGCAACGACGTCCAGCAGCACCCCGTCGTCGTGGAGATCGCGGCCACCCATGGCATCAGCCCGGCGCAGACCATCCTCGCCTGGCACGTGACCCGCCAGGTGATCCCGCTGCCCAAGGCCGCCTCCCCCGAGCGGCAACTGGAGAACCTGGACGTCTTCGCTGTCAAGCTCACCGACGGCGAGGTCGAGGCCATCACCGCTCTGGGCCGTCCGGACGGTCGGCTCGCGGACCAGGACCCGGCGGTGTACGAGGAGTTCTGACCGGAGCCGTACGCCGAGACCGGCGTTGGCCGGTCGACACGGAGCGTGACGGCCGCGCGGGCCGGACCACGGCGATGACCATCATCTTCGCCGGGAGCGGCGTGAGAGCGGCGTTACAGCGGATCTGCCGGCACACCGGGAGCAGCCCGACGTAGCGTGAGATCGTGCCGACGACAGACGTACTCACCAAGGCTGACCTCGCCGAATTCCGCCGCTCGGCGCTCGGGACGGCCAATCCGCTCGGTGTCGCGGCCGAGATCGCCGACGCGGTCGAGCAGGACCGGCTGGAAGATCCGAACGACGCCGGGGACGCGCTGACGCTGGCCGCCGAGATCGCCGAGATCCGGGGACGATCGGATGCCGCGCTCCGGTACGCGGACCGCGCCCTGGCGGCGTACCCGTCGGAGGACGACCCCCGGGCCGGGTTCGCCCGAGCGTTGCGGGCCCGGACCCTGTTCCAGGCCGTCGGACGGGAGGACGAGGCGATGGCGGAGCTGACCGCGCTCCGCCCGCTCCTGCTCGTCCAGCCCGACGCCCCCGCCTACGTGAGCGCGGCGCTGGACTCCGGTGGTCGTTCGGCGATCGCCGAGAAGTGGTTGAGCGAGGCGGTCGACACCCTGCTCGGCGAGCGCGCCACCGCCGCCGGAACACCGGCGCAGGCCAGCACCGCCGTCGAGCCCGCGGTCGAGGTCGGCCCGCCGGAATCGCCCGGTGTCCTCTTCTTCCTGCTGCAACAGCGGCACCGGGTACGCCGGGACCTCAACCTGCCGCACGACCGGCACGACGATCTGGCGGACCGGCTGGAGACCCAGCTCGTCCGTCGGGCCGCGCAGCGGGAGGGCGCTCAGCAGGACCTGCTCTTCTGGCCCCGCGCCGAGTTCGACCGCCTGCTGGCCGCACACCCGGATCTGACCGAGGCGTACGGGTCGAACTGGGACGCGCACCGGGCCCGGCTGGAGAAGGAGCTGACCCGGCTGGCGAACGCGGGCGGGACCGGTCTGGGTGTGCTCAGCGCGACGGTGGCCGGACTGGACTCCCATGCCAGCCGAGGCAACGGCGACCCGACCGACCCCCGGATCCGGGCCGGCTACGCGGGCGAGCTCGCGGCTCGACCGAGCGCCCGAATCCCCTGGCCACCGGAGCGCAACGACCTTTGCTGGTGCGGTTCCGGCCTGAAGTACAAGAAGGACTGCCTGCCCCGCTCCCGTAGCTGAGGGCCGATTCCAGGGCGCCCGAGCCGTCGAGGCCTCCTCGGGCGGTCGTGCCGCCTATCGGAGGACCTCGGTCAGCTCGGACAGGTCGGCGATCTCGTACGCGATCGGGGCATCGCGCGGCGCGGTCTGCCGCCGGTGGTTCACCCACACGGCCCGGATGCCCGCAGCGTGCGCCCCACCCACGTCGGCGGTGAGCGAGTCACCGACGTGCAGCACCTCGTGCGCCTCCAGCCCGAGGGCGGCGAGCGCCCGACCGAACATGGCCCGGTCCGGCTTGTACGCGCCGGTGCCCTCGCTGGTCACCACGGCCGCGAAGGCCAGGCCGTGGTGGGCCGTCGCCGCACACAGGTCCTCGGTGTCCACGTCGGAGACGAGGCAGATCGGCACCGTGACACGGGACAGGAACTCGCGGGTGCCGGGCCGCAGCGGTGGCGAGCGCCAGTACCTGAACTGTGCCGCGCACAGGGTGCCCGGGTCACCCGTGCACCGGACGTCGGCCATCACCGAGGCCAGACTCGTCATCGCGCTGTCCCGCAACGAGCGGAACCGCGGCCCGGACGCGACCGCCTCGAACTCCGCTCCCCACGCTACGGCGACCTCGCGGCCGGAGACCGGCACCGACGCCCGGGCGGCCACCTGGTCGGCGATCTCGGCCATCAGTGCGTCGTCGTCCTCGACCACCGTGCCGTAGAAGTCGAGCAGCAGTCCCTTGACCACCGTCGCACCCTACCCATCGCCGCCGGCCGGCCGGGCACTCGCCGACCGGGGGCTGACACACCCCGCCGGTACCGATAGCGTCCTTCCCCGAACGATCAATGCCCCGCCCGCCATCGTCGGAGGAGACGCCAGTGTTCGAGGAGTTCATGGGCATCCCCGCCCACCCTCTCGTGCTGCACGCCGCGGTCGTGTTCGTGCCGCTGCTGGCCCTCCTGACCGTGGCCTACGCGCTCGTCGCACCCGTCCGCCCGCACACCCGCTGGGTGCTGGGGCTGCTCGCCGTGGGCGCGCCGCTCGCCGCGCTGTTCGCGAAACTCTCCGGCGACGCCTTCTTCGACCGCATGCGGTCGGCCAACCGGATCACCCCCGAGTTCGTGCCGACGATCGAGGCCCACCAGCAGTTCGGCGACATCACGCTCTGGGCCACCATCGGGCTGGCGATCGTGGCGCTGGCGCTGGTCCGGTTCGTGCCGCCCCGCGCCGCCGAGGCGAGCGCGACCGGCGGCAACGGCCGGGTGCTGACCCTGTCGTTGCAGGTGCTGTCGCTGGTGGCCGCGGGCGTCGCCCTGTACTACGTGATCCGCACCGGCGACTCCGGCGCGAAGGCGGTCTGGACGGGTCAGTGACCTGACCGGGCGGGGCCGGGTCAGCGTTGGCTGGCCCGGTCGACGCCCCGATGCGCCCGCGTGCTGCGGTCGATCAGCTCGCGCAGCGCGCTCTCGTCGACGGTGTCGAGCCGCTTCAGGTAGAGGCAGCCCTTTCCGGTGCGGTGCGGGCCGAGCCGTTCGAGGATCCCGGCGTACCGGTCCTCGAAACCACCCAGCAGGTACACGACGAGATGCTGCTTGCGCGGCGAGAAGCCCACCAGTGGCGCGTCGCCCGTACGCCCGCTGTCGTAGGTGTAGTGGTAGCTGCCGAAGCCGACGATGCTCGGCCCCCACAGCACCGCCGGCTCGCCGGTCACCTCGCTCATGATCGCGCGGAGCCGCCCCGCGTCGGCCCGCCTACGCTCATCGGGAACCGCGGCCAGGAATTCGTCGACGCTGACCTCGGTCGGGACCGTCACCGGCTCTTTCGATGTCGCCATGACGGGATGCTCTCACGCCCGTACGACGAGGAGCCGCCACGCCGGTCAGGCCAAATCCTGGCGCGCTCGCCAGGAAAGGGCGACGAGCCAACCCGAGATGATCACCGCTCCGACGGCGAAGCGGATGCTCGCGCTCCCCTCACTCCACGGCAGGGCCGTGAGCACGAACGCGAGGACCGCGCCGGCGGCGCTGTAGACCGCCCAGCCCCGCCGCCCCTGGCCGGCGAACCGCCGGGCGAACAGCAGACCGGCCGCGATCAGCGACAGGAACGCCGCGGCGCCGCAGACGGTGTGCAGGATGCTGCCCGTGCTGGCCGTCGCCGGAAGTCCCGCCGGGGCGCCCGGCGGCCAGCCGAGCGCGGGGTCGGGCACGAAGATGCCGCCACCGACCATCGCCACCCCGTAGACGCCGACCAGCACCGGCCCCGCCGTGCCGGCCCGGCCCGGACGCAGTGCGCGCCACAGGCCCACCGCGAAGGCGAGGGCGAGCAGGCCGGTGCCCACGAACGCGACGAACTGCAACCAGCCGAGGTCACCGAGGGTGAGCGCGCTCAACGCGTGGCGGCGCAGGTCGAACCCGGATCTGGTGAACGCCTGCCCGAACGACAGGACTGGGAAGAGCAGGCCGGCGATCATGCCGCAGCTCAGGAGGAGTCGGGTGCGGCGTTGGACGGACACGGCCCGCTCGGGGGCGGTCGTCAAGGACGTCATGTGGGTGCCTCTCGTGTCGGCGTCACGTTTCACCGTCACGACGAACGAGACCCGGCCGGATCGACACCGCCGGCACATTAACCGCCGGTCGGTCGAGGATGCCGGTGCGGCCCGGTTGGAGGGCCGGGCCGCACCAGCTCCGGTGACGATCAGCCGGCGTTGTACGCCCGGATGATGGTCTGGTCGATACCACTACCGCCGTTCGCGGCGGCCTTCACCCGCAGCGAGACGGGCTTCCCGGCGGCGGCCTTCGGCAGCTCGGCCCGGTAGCCGTCACCGCCGCGGCTGACCCGGGCGGCCTTCCAGGTGGCACCATCGTCGGTCGACGTCCAGACCTGGAACGCGGTCACCTTCTGCGGCTTGACGCCGTGCGCCTGACGAACCGCGAACTCCGCCGTTCCTCCGGTGGCGTGGTTGGCGGTGTCCATCGGCAGGGCGTAGTCGACCGCGAGCAGCGGCAGCGGCACGCTTCCGGTTCCGTCCGGCCCGGCGGACCGGAACGTCCACGAGGTGGTGACCCTGGTCGAGATCGGCAGAATCAGGCTCGTTTCGACGTCGAGGGTCACCCGGTAGTCCGCCGCCTGTTGCGGGACGGTGAAGTCGGCGAGCGGGCGGTCCCGCTCCTCGACCAGCTTGCCGTTGCGGTAGAGCGACAGCTTGCGGTTCACCCCGATCGAGCTGCCCTGGAGGCAGTCGGCCCGCTGGTGCTGGTCCACGAGGGACGCCAGGTCGATGTGCAGGTTGCCCCGGGTCCGCGACGGTGGGGTGGCGCAGCTCCAGTCGGCGCCGGCCGGGTCGTCGTACCAGCCGGAGTGCAGCGGCTGCCGCGCCCAGATCTTGCTCTGACGACTGCCCGGCCGGTAGCTGCGGGGCGCCTCCTGGGCGGACAGGCCGCCGTAGACGCCCTCGTCCATCCAGAGGATGCCGGGCGTGACGTAGTCGGTCCGGTACGGCGGCAGGTTGCCCTCGTGGGTCTGGGTCACGCCCACCCCGTCCGGCGTGAGCCCGGTGCGGATCAGCTGGGTGACCATCCCCGGCGAGTCCATCTGGTGGAAACGCTCGTCGATCCGGGCCAGCTTCGACTGTTCCGCAGCGGTCACCCGGTACGCGGGATCGGCCGGCACGCCGTTCGCGTACTCGTGAACCAGGTTGTAGCGGTACGGGTCGGCCGTGCCGGCCGGCGAGTCCAGGTTCACGGCCGCCCAGGTGCGCCGCGATCCGATGCCGGGCTTCGGCAGTGCGGAGGTGCGGACGGCCGTCGCTGCCCCGTACCCGCTGATCTGGTTCCACCAGGACAGCCCGTTCGGCGCGGTCTGGAGGCTGGTGAGGTCGACCCGGGTGGGGTTGGCGGCGACACCGTCGACCGTCGCCGTCACCGGCTTGGCGCGCGCCGGGTCGAGCGTCACGCTCCGGGCGGCGTTCACGTTCAGGTCGGTCTCACCGACGAGCGTCGTCTCCAGCACATCCTTGTCGACGTAGTAGGCGTCGGAGGAGGCGAGGATCGCGTACCGGCCGGCCGGCACCCGCGTGGTGAAGGTGTCTCCGGGCGCGCCGCCGAGGCCACCGTAGTAGATCACCGGGTCGGTGAGGTTGGTGACCAGAATGTTGGTCCAGCTCTCCGCGCCCTCCTTCAGGCCGGGCAGTGGCTTCGTGTGGATCGTCAGGTCATAGCTGGGCGGCTCGACGTAGAAGCTCACCGGAGTGGTCGAGACCAGCTTGCGGCCGGCGGTGCGGGCGGTGACGGTGGCCAGGTAGAAGCCGGGCCGGTTCGCCAGCGCCGCGCGGTTGATTCGGAGGGTCGCCCCGGCGGTGGCGCCCCGCTTGAGCGTCACCCGGCTCGTCGAGAGCGACGCCGTGCCCCGCGGCACCGACGCACCGCCGTGGTCGATCACCGTGACGTCGAGGTCGAGGAAGGCCGTCGCCGAGGTCGACGCACCGGTCCAGCTCAGCTTCGCCTCGCTGGTCCCGGACTGCGGGTACGCGAACGTGCCGAGGTTGACCACCGGCTGGTTGCTGACCGGGCCGCCGAGGGCCCGGGCCGCGTTGAGCCGACCGGCCCCGACGGCGTACGCGTCGACGCCGGTCAGCGGGTCGGCGGCACCGACGAGCGCGGCCTTGAGCTGCTCACCGGTCCAGCCCGGGTGTCGCTGGGCGAGCAGCGCTGCACCGCCCGCCACGTGCGGGCTGGCCATCGAGGTGCCGGAGATGCCCTCGTAGTACCTGTCGATCGGGTCCTGAAGGTCGGTGCCGGCGGCCCGGGCGGCGACGATGTCGACGCCGGGCGCGACCAGCTCCGGCTTGGCCACGTTGCTGGTGACCAGCGGTCCACGGCTGGAGAAGTCGGCGAGCTTGTCGTCGCGGTCGACGGCGCCGACGGTCAGCGCGCTGGCCGCGGACCCGGGCGAGGAGATGGCCCCGCCGCTGTTGCCGGCGGCGATGACGAAGAGCGCGCCGGTCTGCTCGCTCAGGCCGTCGACGGCGAGCGAGAGCGGATCGTTGCCGTCGTCCGGGTCGCTGCCGCCGAGGCTCATGTTGATGACATCGGCCCGGCTGGCAGCCCACTCCATGCCGGCGATGATCCCCGAGTCCGCACCGGAGCCGTGATCGTCGAGTACCTTGCCGATCACCAGCTGGGCGTCCGGCGCCACGCCGCGACGCTGGCCCCCGGCGGCAGCGCCGGTGCCGGCGATGGTCGACGCGACGTGCGTACCGTGACCGTTGTGGTCGACGGCGTCGCCGCCCTCGGCCGTGAAGTCGGCCCGGTCAGCGACCCGGCCGACCAGGTCCGGGTGGGTGAAGTCGGCGCCGGTGTCGAGCACCGCGACCCGGACCCCCTTGCCGGTGTACCCGGCCTTCCAGGCGTCCGGCGCGGCGATCTGACCCAGGTTGCGGTCCAGGTCACCGTGCTGCCCGTCGCCGTGTCCGCCGGTCAGCGCGGTGGCGCGGACCTTGCGGTCGAGCCAGACCTTCTTGGCCCCGGCGAGCAGCGAGTTCGTCGCCAGCTTCGCGGTGGCCGGGCTCTTCTTGGGTACGTGGCCAGCCACCGCGCCGATGCTCGGTAGCGACAGCACGTCGCCGAGGGCGGCCACCCGGGCGGACGCGTTGGCGGGCTGCACGATGACCGGCAGCTCCGAGGTGTTCTCGTCGTCGTATCCGTCCGCGATCAGCGCGGTGACGTCGAAGAGGTCGGGGTCGAGGACCGAGCCGATCTGGGACGCGACACGTGCGGGTACGACGTGCAGGTGGCCGTCGGGACCGCAGGTCTGCCGGATCACCGCGTTCGGGTCGGCCGGTCGCACCGTGGCCCGCGCGCATCCCGTTCCGGTGCTGCGTACGGTCACCACATCGCCGGTCAGCAAGGTGACGGTGTGCGTCTTACCGTCGGTCGAGCGGGCGGGTACGGCCGTCGGAGTGGCACCGCTGGGGCCGGCCGTGGCGGAACCACCCGGCACGGCGGTCAGTGCCGTGGCTGTGACGGCGACGGCCAGCAGCCACCGCGTTTTTCTGAGCATGATGCTCCTCGTCTTGTGTGGACGGACGCGCCCGTGGCGCGGCCTGGCCGCAAGATCATATGTGCGTATGTGTGATTTTCGTGGTCTCCGGCCGCGCTTTCGTCAGAGGCGGAACGACTCCCGATCCTTACTCGCAGGGATCGACGGAACGTCCGCCCGGGCCTAGCATGGGCCTGAATGGATCTTCGAGATCCAACTCGGCCGACCCCCGGCAACCAGCCCGACCGAAGGGAAACGCGCGTGCGTCGAACCCCCTTGGCACTACTCGGCGTCGGTGTGTCCGGCGCCCTGCTGTTGAGCGCAGCCCCGGCCGCGGCGGCAGCCCCGCCCGCGGCGCCCACACCGACCGGCATCGTGGTCAGCGACGGCATGACCCAACCGGTGTTCTCGCTCGCCGACGCGATCGAGGAACGCGTGTACGTCCAGACCCCGGTGGACACCGACCACGACGGCCGCCCCGACCGGGTGGCGATCGACATCTCCCGGCCCCGGGAGACGGCCACCCAGGGCTTCAAGGTGCCGGTCATCTTCGAGCACAGCCCGTACCGCAAGGGCACCTGGGGCGACGTGCCCTACCCGAGCGTGCTGGTCGACGACCTGCCGCAGAACGGCTTGTCCGACCGTTCCGGGCGTCGGGCGCTCGGCGCGGAGGCGCAGCGGGCGCAGGCGAAGGCCAACCTGCCCGGCTCGCTGGACGACTACTACGTACCGCGGGGGTACGCGGTGGTGCTCGGCCAGAGCGTCGGCACCGGCGACTCGGACGGCTGCCCGACCAGTGGCGACCAGGCCGAGACGCTCGGCACCAAGGCTGTCATCGACTGGCTGAACGGTCGGGCGAAGGGGTACGACGCCAACGGCGCCCCGATCACGGCCGGCTGGACCACCGGCGCGGTCGGCATGACCGGCGTCTCCTACAACGGGACGCTGCCCAACCAGGTTGCCACGACCGGCGTCCGGGGCCTCAAGACCATCGTGCCGGTCTCCGCGATCAGCAGTTGGTACGACTACTACCGCGCCAACGGTCTGGTCGTCGCCCCGGGGACGTACCAGGGCGAGGACACCGACATCCTGGCCCAGTACACCGCTGGGCAGGCGCGTGCCGAGGGGCAGTGCGCCGACGAGATCGCGAAGATCACCGAGGAGCAGGACCGGGTCACCGGCGACTACTCGACGTTCTGGAAGGACCGCGACTACCTCGACGCCCGGGACGTGGAGGCGAGCGTCTTCGTCGTGCACGGCCTCAACGACTGGAACGTCAAGACCGAGCACTTCGCCGGCTGGTGGGACGAGCTTGCCAAGCGCCACGTCCCGCGCAAGATCTGGCTGCACCAGGGCGGGCACGGCGGTCCGGGTAGCAGCGCGTCGGTGACCCTGCCGGACGGTCGGACATGGACGTACAAGCAGACGGAGAACCGCTGGTTCGACTTCTGGCTGTGGAACGTGCGCAACGGGATCATGGACGAGCCGACCGCCGTGCTTCAGCGCGAGGACCGGGCCTACACCACGTACGCCAACTGGCCCGACCCGGCAGCGCGTGAGGTCGGCTTGCGGTTCGCCGCCACCGGCGCCACCGCCCCGGGCACGCTCACCACGGGTAAGCCGCCGAAGGCCAAGGTGGAACAGGGCTTCGTCGACGAGGGCCGAACCATCCACCCGGACACCCTGGTGTCCAACCCGGACAGCGCCAGCCCGAACCGACTCGCCTACCGCTCCCCCGCGCTGACCCAGGACGTCCGCATCTCCGGACGCCCGGAGATGCGGCTGCGGATGGCGATTGACAACAAGCCGGACGCGAACCTCACCGCGTACCTGGTCGACTACGGCCCGGCCGGCTCGACCGCCGCGCCGACCGTGGTCACCCGGGGCTGGATGGACCCGCAGAACCGCAAGGGTCCGGCCCGCACCGAGCCGGTGAAGCAGGGCAAGCTGTACGACTACCGGTGGACCCTGGAGCCGAAGGACTACATCTTCCCGGCGGGCCACCGGATCGGGGTCGTCGTCTTCTCCAGCGACCAGGAGTACACCCTGCTGCCGCTGGGCGGCACCGAGCTGCGGGTCGCGCCGAACGACAGCGAGCTGCGGCTGCCGGTGGTCGGGGGACGTGCCGTACTCGGTTTCTGATCAGTTCTCTGCGAACAGGTGGGGCGGTCCGACGCGTCGGGCTGCCCCACCTGTGTTTGGCGTGCGAAGGCCCGGGAAGACCTCGCCGATCGGGCCCAGGCGACCCGCCACGCCCGTTGTCCGGCGGTGCCGGCGAGACCAGAGGAGGAGCGAGGATGGCCGCAGGCAGCAGGACCGTCCGGGCGCGCGGGACGACCGAGTCTCGCAAGGCCACCGGTGCGAAGAAGATGCCGCCGAGCCGGAAGGTGGCGGCGAAGAAGGTCGCCGCCGCCACGAAACGGGCCACCGGCGCGAGCGCGGCCAAGACGCCCGGGGGAAAGCCCACGCCGACCACTTCCCGCGTCGCGAGGAAGACGGACGTCTCCGCCACCACGGCCACGCCCACCCGCAGGCCGACGGCGAAGGCGGCCGCCGCCAAGAACGCTCCGCCGAAGAAGGCGCCCGCGAAGAAGGCGCCCGCCAAGAAGGCCACGGCCAAGAAGGCACCCGCGAAGAAGGCCGCGTCGGCCCGGGCCCGCACCACGTCAGCGACCACGGCGCCGGCCAAGAAGGCGACCACGATGGAGTCGTTCGGCAACCGGCGTACGCCCCGGAAGGCCTGATCTCACTCAGGCACGGTCGCTGCCGGGTACGGACGAACTCGTTCATCCGAGGCCCGGCGTAGCGGATCCCCACGCGGATGGGCCTTCTTGTCCGGTCCGTGGAAATGGGCCTTTCCGCACCCCGCCGCTGCTGATTGCTGCCGGCTGGCTCGCGGTGGGACCGGTCACGGGCGGCATCCGCACCCGAGAGCGGTATACCTCAGAGTCATATTTATGCCTCTGAGTCATCGGCCTCAACCCAGTGGCCTCGCCCGCCCGCCCGTTTTGCGCGTGTCTCACCGAGCACCGTCGGCTCGGCTCGGCCACTGAGAGGTGATCGACTCCGTATCGCCGACAACGGGGCATCCTGCGCCCGGGACACCACGACATCGCCGATACCGAGCCAATGGCCGGCCCCGCCGCCCACCCCACGCACCCTCGCGCACCCCCCCGGACCCTCACGGACCCCCAC
>NZ_RCVI01000353.1:0-34445 GCF_003667455.1 Micromonospora sp. CV4
ACCCGCAGCTGACCGTACCGCTCGACCGTGCCGCCGCCGACCCCCGGCACCCCGGTCGAGCGGTACGGTCAGCTGCGGGTCTGCGGCACCGGGATGTGCGACAGGAACGGCGCCCGGGTGCAGTTGCGCGGCATCAGCAGCATGTGGCTGAACTGGGAGACCGCCCCGTACGCCGAGAACCTCTCCGCGCTGACCTGGATGCGGGACAACTGGAACCTCCAGGTGATCCGCGCGGCGATGGGCGTGGAGCCGGCGGGCGCGTACCTGAGTGACCCGGTCAAGGCACGTACGCAGGTCGAGACCATCATCAACAACGCGGTCAGCGCCGGCGTGTACGTGATCGTCGACTGGCACGCGCACGAGGCGCAGAACAACCAGTCGCAGGCGGTGGCGTTCTTCAGTGATCTGGCCCGCCGCTACGGTCACCTGCCCAACGTCATCTGGGAGCCCTACAACGAGCCGCTCCAGGTGAGCTGGACCAGCGTCATCAAGCCGTACCACCAGGCCGTGGTGTCCGCGATCCGCGCCGCCGACCCGGACAACATCGTCGTGCTGGGCACCCCGACGTGGTCGCAGGACGTGGACGCGGCGGCGGCCAGCCCGGTCTCCGGCACCAACCTGATGTACACGCTGCACTTCTACTCGTGCACGCACGGCGCGTCGCTGCGCGCGAAGGGCGACGCGGCGATCCGGGCCGGCCTGGCGCTGTTCGTCACCGAGTGGGGTGCCAGCCACGCCGACGGCGGCCTCGACGGTCGGGCCTGCCTGCCCGAGGCGCAGGCCTGGGTCGACTGGATGAAGGCGAACGGCATCTCCTGGACCGCCTGGAAGCTCGACGTCGGCACCGACACCACCAACCTGCTCAGCCCGGGCGCGCCGGTGACCGGCGGGTGGAACAACTACCTGCACGGGCACGCGCCGTTCGTGGTCGCCAACATGAGGTGACCCTCGACGGCCGGGCCCAGCTCCGACCCGGGAGCTGGGCCCGACCGGCGCGACCGGTCAGGCTCGTGGAGCTGCCGTACCCGGGAAGTCGATCCGCATGACCACCCGCCGCAGCGTGGGGTGGCTGACCTCGGCGAAACCGGCTTCCTCGAAGATCTGCCGTACGCCGACGTGCGCCTCGCCCCAGGTGATCTGCTTGCCCGCCTCGGCGAGCATCGGGTACGCCTCCAGCGCCCGCGCGCCGCGTTCGCGAGCGAAGTCGACCGCGGCGCGGGCGAGGGGGTAGGTGAGGCCCCGACCCCGGTAGCCCTTGCGGACCACCAGGCACGTCACGGCCCAGACGCCGTCGTCGTCCCGGTCCTCGTCGCGGCCGAGCCAGGGGACCCGTTGGTTGCGCAGCTTCGGGTACGCCGTCCTCGGCTCGACCGCGACCCAGCCCACCGGCTGCTCGTCGAGGTACGCGACCAGTCCGCTGGTGCTCGGGGCGTCCGGCTGGCCGCAGGCGGTCTGCTCCCGGAACGAGGCGATCCGTTCCTCCGGGGTGGAGGCTCGCCACAGCCAGCCCGCGACCTTGAACCACTGGCACTGGCAGCGACCCGCGTCGGCGGTGCCGAGGACGTGCTGGAGGTCGTCCCACGACACCTCGTTGGCCGGCACGGTCCGGAGGCCCGGGTGGGGGATCGGAACGCCGGTCGGGTCAGTCATGCTGCACCTCGCCGATGAGCCCCTTGATCATGCCGCTCGATTCTGCCCCGCCGGCGCCAGCGCCACCAGACCCGGCCGGGGCGGACGGCCTCGTGCGCCCCGTTGCACAGGGGCTGACCCGGCACCTCGCCGCGATCGCGACCACCACCGGCGAAGGCGTTATCCTGCGCCGGTGGACGTCACGGCGGAGGGTGCGCGGCTGGCCGCCGACCTGGGCCGCTGGCTGGACGACCTGACCTTCGTCGACCTGGACACCGACGAGGTCACCGCGCGGGTGATCGACGCGGTGGTGGGATGGGCCGAGGCCCAGGGCTGGCGGGTCTACCGGCGCGCGCCCAGCGTCCTGCCGTTGCCACCGCCACTGGAGCAGCGGCACTCCGTCCTCGACGTGGCCTGTGCCCGCCCCGGCGGCCCGCCGGTGGTCGTGGAGGTCGACCACACCGACCGGGCGCGGACGGTGCAGAAGCTGCGGGCCGAGGCGGACGCCGGGCGTATTCCGATCTGGGTGCGCTGGGGCGTCGGCCGTTTCGCCTCGCCACCACCGCCGGTGCGGATGGTGACCTGCGAGGTGACCCGGCGCGCCGCGCCGGCGGGGCGCGGGCGCCTGCACAGCCGGACCGGCGACCGCCCCGCGCCGGCGCACTCCGTCGGCGGCGGCACGGCGGACGCCCAGGCGCTGCCCATCCCGCTGACCGACCCGGTTACGGACGCGGTTGAGGGCACCTGAAGCGAATCGTAAGCGCGGGCCGGCACAGTTCTGGGTGTCACCGGAGAACACGACCGACAGCCAGGAGATTCCGATGCGCAAGCTCATCAACTCGACCTACATCACCCTCGACGGCGTCATCGAGAACCCCATGTGGACCGCGCCGTACTTCGAGGAGGAGGCCGCCAGCCTCGCCGGCGAACAGACCAACGCCGCGGACGCGATGCTGATGGGCCGGGCCACCTACGACGGCATGTCCGTCGCCTGGCCGAGCATGGACGAGAACGACCCGACCACCGGCGCGGCGTACTTCAACAACGTCAAGAAGTACGTCGCCTCGACCACCCTGACCAACCCCACCTGGAACAACACCGAGGTGCTCCAGGGCGACCTGGTCGAGGCGGTCACCAAGCTCAAGGCCCAGGAGGGCAAGGACATCATCCAGTACGGCTACGGCTCGGTCACCGCGCAACTGGTCCGGGCGGGACTGGTGGACGAGGTCCGGTTCTGGATCCACCCGGTGCTGGAGGGCGGCCCCAGCCTGACGAGCCCGCTGACGGACTTCAAGGCGTCGTTCGAGCTGATCGACACCCGCGTGCACAAGAACGGCGTGATCATCGCCTCGTACCGGCCGAAGACGGCCGGCTGACCAACGAATCAGAGCTGAGCCCGGGCCTCGCCCGGGCTCAGCTCCGTGCC
Organism: Micromonospora sp. CV4; assembly: GCF_003667455.1. Taxonomy (NCBI): domain Bacteria; kingdom Bacillati; phylum Actinomycetota; class Actinomycetes; order Micromonosporales; family Micromonosporaceae; genus Micromonospora; species Micromonospora sp. CV4. The sequence continues at coordinate 3,056 of NZ_RCVI01000353.1, forward strand.
CTCGGCGACCAGCGCGTCGAAGCGTTCCCGCCCCAGGGCGGCCAGCACGCGGTCGCTCACCCGGTCGATGTCGTCGCGTTCCGCCGGGGCGGCCGGGGCCTGCGCGGCGAGCCGGGCGGCGGCCGCGGCGCCCAGCAGTCGGGCGGCGACCTCCGGGGAGCGCACCGCCGATGCCATCCCCTCCAGGGGGCTGACCGCATCCCGTGGGGTCGCCATCGCCTGGGCGGCCTCGAACGCCTCGATGTGCAGGGCCAGCGCCCCATCCGGGTCGCCGGCCTGCTCGACCGCGTAGCCCAGCTCGACCAGGATCATCGGCAGGTACAGGGCGGGCTGGGTCTCCGCGCGGCCCTGTTCGACGAGGTGGGTGAGGTGGGGGACGGCCACGTCGAGCTTGCCGTCGCGGCGGGCGGCCAACCCGAGGCTCATCTCCGCGAAGACCAGCGCACTGGGCATGCCCTGCTCCACGGCCAGCTGGTATGCGCGTTCGGCCAGCTCCCGGCCCTGCGCGTAGTCGCGGGTCTGCACGGCCAGCCAGGCCAACCAGGACAGCTCGCTGCACACCTGCGGCCACAGCGCCAGCTCCTCCGCCCAGCGCAGCCCCTCCCGGTGCAGGGCGGCGGCCCGCTCGTGCTCGCCGCGCATGTCGGCCAGCCCACCCACCCATTCAATCGCCTGGAGCCGTCCCCACCGGTCACCGAGGTCCGCGAACAGCTCAGCGCTGCGGGTCGCGGCGTATTCCAGCGTGGCCTGGTCACCGTTGGCGTGCGCGATCATCGCCCGGGAGCTGAGCACCGCAGCCTCGGTCCACGGATCGGCGGAGGCGGCGGGAAGCAGCTCCGACGCCAGAGCCAGGTCGCTGTAACCGATCACCGCGTTGGCCGCGAACCAGGCACCGCGGCCGTCCGGATCGCCGGCCAACGCGGCCCGGAGCTCGGCCGGCACGATCGGGTCGCCCTGCGACAGCGCGAAACCGACCCGCCAGGGCGCGGCCCGGGACTCCTGCGTCGCGTCACCCGGCACCGCCAGCGCCCGCCGCGCCTCGGTGAGCCGCCCGCGCAGATACCAGTACCAGCTCAACGCGATGGCCAGGCGCAGCCCGCCGCCGTGGACCAGCGCCGTGCGCAGGTTCGCCGTCTCCGCGTCGAGCAGGGCCAGCCACCGCTGCTGGTCGGCGCCGCGCAGCTGCGGGTCCGCGCGTTCGGCCAGCTCGGTGTAGTACGCGGCGTGCCGCGCGCGTACCTCGTCGGCGTCGGTGAGGCGGTCCAGGCAGAACGCGGCGACCGATTCGAGCAGCCGGTAGCGCGGCTGCACGCCGGAGTCGTCCAGCACCACCAGCGACCGGTCCACCAGCCGGGCCAACGTGTCCAGATCGGTCTGGCAGACCCGCTCGGCGGCCTCCGGGGTGCAGCCGTCGCGGAACACCGCCAGCCGGGCGAGCACCACCCGGTCGGCCTCGTCGAGCAGGTCCCAGCTCCAGCCGATCACCGCGGTCAGCGTCCGCTGTCGCGGCGGCACGTCCCGTTGCTGCGTGGTGAGCAGCCGGAACCGGTCGTCCAGCCGGTCCACCACCCCGCGCACACCGAGCGCGCGGACCCGGGTCGCCGCCAACTCCAGCGCCAGTGGCAGGCCGTCGAGGCGGCGGCAGAGTTGCGCCACCACGGGAGCGGTCCGGCCGTCGAGGCGGAAAGCCCGCTGCTGCGCGGCGGCGCGGGCGGTGAACAACCGGGCCGCCGGCGAGCGCCGGACCGCGTCCAGGTCGCCGCCCTCCGGCACGGACAGCGGGGGTACCTCCCAGAGCAGTTCCCCGGTGAGGCCGAGCGGCTCCCGGCTGGTGGCGAGCACCCGCACCCCGGGCGCGTCGCGCAGCAGCCGGACCACCAGGTCGGCGACCGGCTCGATCACGTGCTCGCAGTTGTCCAGCACGAGCAGCAGGTGTCGGTGTCGCAGCGCGGCGGTGAGCCGGTCGGCGGCGGACAGGCTCGCGCCCGCGGCCTCGCGGGTGTCCAGCGCGCCGAGCACCTGCTCGGCGACGCGCGGGTCGCCGGCGGGCAGCGGGGCCAGCTCGACCAGGTGGACACCGTCCGGGAGGGACTGCGCGCGGGCCGCCTCGGTGGCCAGCCGGGTCTTGCCGACACCGCCCGGCCCGACCAGCGTGACCAGCCGCTGCCGCCCCAGCAGGGCCCGCAGCTCGGTCAGCGCCTCGGCCCGTCCGACCAGCTCGTCCAGCTGCGCCGGGAGGCTGTTGCGGATGATCGCGGTCTTCGGCGGCGCGCTCAGGCCGGCGTCCTGTTCGAGGATCCGGCGGTGCAGGGCGACCAGCTCCGGCCCGGGGTCGAGGCCCAGCTCGTCGGCGAGCCGGTCGCGCAGCTCGGCGTAGCTGTCCAACGCCTCGGACTGGCGGCCGGCCGCGTAGAGGGCGCGTAACTGCACCGCCCGCAGGCCCTCCCGCAGCGGATGCCGGGCAACCAGCTCCGCCAGGTCGGCGGCGACCAGGTCATGCTCGCCCCGGAGCACCCGAGCCTCGGCCAGCCGCTCGTGCACGGTGAGGCGCTGCTCGGCGAGCCGGGTCGCCTCCGCGCGGACGAACTCGGCGTCGGCCACGTCGGCGTACGCCTCGCCGCGCCACAGCTTGAGGGCCTCGGTCAGCCGCTCGACATCGGTGCACCGGGCCAGTTCGGCGAACCGGTCGGCGTCGATCGCGTCGGCCCGCAGCAGGTACCCGGGCGGCCGGGACTCGATCATCTCGCGGGCGCCCGGCTCGGCATCGTTGAGCGCCTTGCGCAGCTGCGACACCCGCACCTGGAGGGCGCCGGCGGGATTGGCGGGCGCGTCGTCGCCCCACAGGTCGTCGATGAGGCGGTCCGTCGAGATCACCTGGTTGCGGTTGGTCAGCAGGTCGGCGAGCAGCGCCCGTACCTTGGCGCCGGGCACCACCACCGGCTCGCCGGCGTCGGTGGTGACGGCGAGCGGTCCGAGCACCCCGAACTGCACGGCGGTCATCCTAGCCTCGGTAAGGTCACCTGAAGCCGACCGTAAGCGCTGCGGCGCACCCTGTGGTCATGGACATCCACCACGAGGAACACGGCAGCGGCGGCGGTCGCCCGCTGGTGCTGATCCACGGCGCGCTCTCGGCCATCGGCACCTCGTTCGGCACGGTCCTGCCGCTCCTGGCGAAGACCCGACGGGTGATCGCGGTCGAGTTGCAGGCACACGGCCGCACGCCGGATGTCGACCGCCCGATGACCGTGGAGCATTTCGCCGCCGACGTGGTTCAGTTGCTCGACCGGCTCGGCGTCGCGCGGGCGGACGTGTTCGGGTGGAGCATGGGCGCCGCGGTGGCCCTGCGCCTGGGCACCGACCACGCCGCCCGGGTCGGCCGGCTGGTGCTCGCCTCGGTGAGCTTCGACGAGGCGGGTCTGCATCCCGGGCTGCTCGACGGGATCCAGGACCTGCGACCGGAGCACCTGCACGGCTCGGAGTTCCACGAGGAGTACCTGCGGACCGCGCCGGACCCGGCGGGCTGGGCCAACCTGGTCACCAAGATGAAGGTGCTGGACGCGAACCTGCCGCGGTGGACCCCCGAGCAGATCGCAGCCCTCGCCGCGCCCACCATGATCGTGCTGGCCGACGCGGACATCGTGCAGCCCGAGCACGCGGTGCGGATGTTCCGGCTGCTCGGCGGCGCGGTGCCCGGTGATCTGACCGGTCTGCCGGCCTGCCGGTTGGCCATCCTGCCCGGCACCACCCACACGTCGATCCCACAGCGCGCCGACTGGCTGGCCCCGATGATCGACGAGTTCCTGGACGACGCCTAGGCGGTGGCTCCTATTCGGATCTGCGGCGGACCGCCGCGAGCATGCGCCGCACGCCGATCACATGACCGCCCGATGTCAGGAGGAGTTGTCGGTACAGGCCGCCGGCCAGGCCGGGGAAGGCGGCTCGCGTCTCGGCCCGCAGCCGTGACCGGCCCGCACCGACGGCATCGAGGCGGAAGATCAGCGCGTAGGTCGAGAACCGATGGCTGCCGCGCAGCGCCAGTTCCTGACCGGGGATCGCGGTGACCACCCGGAAGCCGGGGAACGTCGAGCCTTCGGCGAGCGGCCGTGGCCCGGACGTGCCCGGGTCGGCGGCACCCACCAGGCGCGCGTAGCCGGCCATGCCGGGCCGGGAGAAGGACTTCTCGACGATGTCCGCCAGGTGGGGCCAGACCTCGACGGTCTCCGCCGCGATGACCGTGGCGTGCTCGTCCAGGTGGGGCAATGAGTCGATCCGCATCAGCACCTCCCCGCTGCGCCGTCCATTCTCACCCGACCGGATCGAAGTTCGTTGTCCGTGGTCATGGCGTGCGGCGGATTTACCAGGTAGAAACATGCCGACCCCTTCGCGCCGGACCGCTTGCGGCCGGAGGGTCCAGAGAGCGCTCTCACCGCCCCAGCTGGCCGGCACTCCTCCGACCAGCGGAGAGGACGAACCGCATGACAACCCAGCCCCGACGGGTACGCCGGAGAACCGGTCGCACCCTCTTCCTCGTGGTCGTGCTGACCGCCGCCGTCACGACGACCAGCACCGCCGCCACCGCCGGCCGGCCGGCGCACGGCGCCCCGGACTTCGGGCCCAACGTCACCATCTTCGACCCGAGCATGCCGGTCACCGAGATCCAGCAGACGCTGGACGCGGCCCACGCCCGGCAGGTCGACAACGAGATGGGCACCGCGCGGCACGCCTTCCTGTTCAAGCCGGGCACGTACGGGACGGCCGAGCAGCCGTTGCAGGCCAAGGTCGGCTACTACACCGAGGTGTCCGGCCTGGGCGCCTCGCCCACCGACGTCACCGTCAACGGCAAGATCGAGGTGTACAACCGCTGCCTGGCCGACGGCGGCACCGGCAACTGCCTCGCTTTGGTCAACTTCTGGCGCACCCTGTCCAACCTGTCGCTCACCATCAACGCGGCCGGCCAGGACGGCTGCCGGTCGTCGGCGAACTTCTGGGCGGTGTCCCAGGCGGTGTCCATGCGCCGCCTGAACATCAACGGCGGCGGGCTCTCGCTGATGGACTACTGCACCGCGGGCCCGCAGTACGCCAGCGGCGGCTTCATCGCCGACTCGCGGCTGCCGGCCACCACGAACGGGTCGCAGCAGCAGTGGCTGACCCGCAACAGCGAGGTCGGCAGCTGGTCCAACGCGGTGTGGAACCAGGTCTTCGCGGGGGTCGAGGGCGCGCCGGACGACGCCTCCTTCCCCGACCCGCCCTACACGACGTTGGAGACCACCCCGCTGAGCCGGGAGAAGCCGTACCTCTTCGTGGACGGCAAGGGCCGATACAACGTCCGAGTGCCCGCCGCGCAGCGGAACAGCCGGGGCGTCTCCTGGGCCGACGGCATGACGCCGGGGCGGACGATACCGATCCGCGACTTCTTCATCGCCAAGCCGTCGGACCCGGTGCACGTCATCAACAGCCAGCTCGCGCGGGGCAAGCACCTCCTGCTCACCCCGGGCACGTACGACATCGCGCGCAGCATCGAGGTGCGGCGTGCCAACACGGTGGTGCTCGGCATCGGCCACGCCACTCTCACGGCGGTGAACGGCGCCATCCCGCTGGACGTCGCCGGCGTCCCCGGTGTCGTCGTCGCCGGCGTCACGATCGACGCCGGTCGGGTCGAGTCACCGGTGCTGCTGCGGGTGGGTCGGCAGCACGGCCGCAACGCCAGCAGCGCGGCCAACCCGACCACGCTGTCCGACGTGTACTTCCGGGTCGGCGGCCCGCACATCGGCCGGACGAACACGGCGCTGGAGGTCAACAGCGACAACGTGCTCATCGACCACACCTGGGTTTGGCGCGGCGACCACGGCGTCGAGGGCTTCACCGAGGGCGTCAACGGCGACACGGATCGCTGGCGGACCAACACCGGCCGCTACGGCGCCGTCATCAACGGCGACCATGTGACCGCGACCGGCCTGTTCGTCGAGCACTTCCAGCGGTACAACACCGTCTGGAACGGCGAGCACGGCACGACGATCCTCTACCAGAACGAGCTGCCGTACGACCCGCCGACGCAGGCGGACTGGATGCACGGTGGCGTCGAGGGCTGGGCCGGCTACAAGGTCGGCGACCGGGTGCGGCACCACACCCTGTACGGCGGCGGGGTCTACGTCTTCAACCAGAACAATCCGTCGATCCACACCGAGAACGGCTTCGAGGTCCCGGTCACCCCGGGCGTACGGCTGCACCACATCATGACCGTCAACCTCAGCGCCGGCACGATCGACCACGTGGTCAACGGCGTCGGCGACGCGGCCGACATGACCAAGGTGGGCGCGCCGGTCTACGTCACGCAGTACCCGACTCCGTAGGGGTCTCGGGCGTACCGAGCGGGGGTCGGAGCCGGCGCGGCTCCGGCCCCCGCTGTCGTACCCCGAGCGGACCGAAGCGAGATTCCGGGGCCCGCGGTCTTGAATTCCTATCGATCCGATAGGAAAATAGGCGGATGCCGGTCGGATCGTTCCTCACCTCGCGTCGGGTCGTGGACCTGATGCGGGTCGCCTCCGGGCTCTGTCCCGGCTCGCCGGCGACCGCCTGAGCGTCCCGCCGCCCGAACGCCCGCACACCCGCTCGGCCCGCCGCGACGTCGTCGCGCGGGCCCGTGGCCCATCCCGGCCCTCGCGCCACACGCCGCCTGTCGCGGCCCTCGCGCGTCCCCGTCTCGCCCCGCAGTCGATCCCGCCATGCCCGGATCGGCCCTTTCCCCTCGGAGGTACGTCATGAGCACTGACCCGTCACCGTCCACACCGCCGACAGCCGGGGACTCCCGGCTCGCGTTCAACGAGGACTGGGTGGCTACCGTCCTCGGCCTGGTCCTGCTCGGCCTGGTCCTGCTCGGGGCGATCCCCGCCGGGCTGGTGCCCTGATGGCCGCCGACGCGACGCGCACGGGTGACGAGCCCCGAACGATCGACGAGCCCCGCGAGGGCGACGAGACCCGCGTGAGCGACGAGACCCGCGTGGGCGACGAGACCCGGGCCGGCGACGTGCCCGTCGAGCCTGCGGGCGCGGCGCGCGACGGCACGTTCTGGGCCTGGACGGCGCTCGGCCTGGTGGTCGTGGTGGCGCTCGCCGCGCTGACCCGCTATCTGGAGCAGAGCGTCCCCGGGTGGGCGGAGGGCACCGGCGCCGAGGACATCGGGGCGGCGATCGAGTACCCCGTCTACGCGATCCTGCTCGGCCTGCTCGGCAACGTCGCCGTCACGCTGTTCGGCTGGCGCGACCGGATCGCCGCCGCCTTCCGGACCGAGTTCTTCATCAAGACCGGTCTGGTGCTGCTCGGGGCGTCGATCAACCTGGCCGTCATCGCCAGCGCCGCCGGGCCGGCGATCGCCCAGGCGATCCTGCTGATCAGCGGGGTGTTCCTGTTCACCTGGTGGCTGGCCGGCCGGTTCGGCCTCGACGACAAGCTGCGCGCGTTGCTGGCCTCGGCGGTGTCGATCTGCGGGGTCAGCGCGGCGATCGCCGCCGCCGGCGCCGTCCGGGCGCGCCGCGAGCAGTTGGCCTACACGGCCAGCCTGGTCATCGTCTTCGCGTTGCCGTCCATCTTCATCCTGCCCTGGCTGGCCGACGTGTTCGGGCTGTCCGACGCGGTGGCCGGCGCCTGGATCGGCGGCAACATCGACACGACCGCGGCGGTCACCGCGGCGGGGGCGCTCGCCGGCGAGGAGGCGCTCCAGATCGCCAGCATCGTGAAGGTCACCCAGAACGCCCTGATGGGCGTGGTCGCGGTCGCTCTCACCGCGTACTTCACGCTGCGGGTGGAGCGGCAGCCCGGCGCGGCCCGACCGGGCCTCGGGGAGTTGTGGCGGCGTTTCCCCAAGTTCGTCCTGGGCTTCGTCGCCGCCTCGGTCATCGCCACCTGGTACCTGGACGCGGCGGGGGCGGACGGCAAGGCCACCATCGCGATCGTCAACGACCTGCGCGTCTGGTTCCTCATCCTGGCCTTCGTCAGCATCGGCCTGGAGGTCCGGGTCGCGTCGCTGCGGGAGGCCGGCTGGCGGCCGGTCGCGGTGTTCGCCAGCGCCACCGTGTTCAACCTGGCCCTGGCGCTCGCCCTGGCGTCCCTGCTGTTCCGCAACTTCTCCGCCTGATCCGGCGTCGTCCCCGTCCCCCAGTCCGGCGGGACGGGGGCGATCGCCTACTTCCGACGCCCTGGTCAATAATTTCATCGATCAGTCTCACTCTTGCGGGTTGGCAATCGGTACTGCCACGATGACCGTCAATGCCTTCCGTCCCGAAGGAGTGGTCGTCATGGCGGTGTCCCGCCGCAGGTTCGTCACATCGGTGCTGGCGGGTTCCGCCCTCGCCGCCGCCTCCACCACCGAGCTGCTCACCACCGCCACCAGCCCCGCGCACGCCGCCAGTCCTCCCGGGGACGTGGTCGGCAAGGTGACGGTCGGCTACCAGGGCTGGTTCAGCTGCCCCGGCGACTCGGCGCCGATCGGCGGCTGGTGGCACTGGAGCCGCGACCGGTTCCAGCCGCCCTCGCCCAGCAACACCACCATCGTGTCCTGGCCGGACATGCGCGAGTACACCCGCACCTACCCGACCGCCTACCCCAACCTCGGCAACGGCTCGCCGGCCACCCTCTTCTCCTCGTACGACCAGCAGACCGTGGACACCCACTTCCGCTGGATGCAGGAGTACGGCTGCGACACCGCGGCGTTGCAGCGGTTCAACCCGATGGGCGACGAGGGCCCGACCCGCGACGCCATGACGCAGAAGGTGCGCTCGGCCGCGGAGCGCCACGGCCGCAAGTTCTACATCATGTACGACGTCACCGACTGGTTGACCATGCAGGCGGACATCAAGACCGACTGGACGACGAAGATGTCCGCGCACACCGCGTCCAGCGCGTACGCGCGACAGAACGGCAAGCCGGTCGTCTGCATCTGGGGCTTCGGCTTCAGCGAACCCAGCCGACCCTTCGCACCGGGGCCCTGCCTGGAGGTCGTCAACTGGTTCAAGGCGCAGGGCTGCTACGTCATCGGTGGCGTGCCCACCTGGTGGCGGCAGGGGATCGAGGACTCCCGCCCCGGCTTCCTCGACGTCTACCACGCATTCAACATGATCTCGCCGTGGATGGTCTACCGGACCAGCACCCTGGAGGGGCTGGACTCGTACTACAACAATGTCAACATTCCGGACCTGGCCGACTGCGCGGCGCGCGGCATCGACTACCAGCCCTGCGTGATGCCCGGTGACCTCGCCGGGGGGCATCGCCGGCACGGCGACTTCTACTGGCGGCACATCTACAACATGGTCCGACTCGGGTCGCAGGGCCTCTACGTGTCCATGTTTGACGAGTACAACGAGGGCAACCAGATCGCCAAGACGTCCGAGACCCAGGCCACCACCCCGGCCGGCGCGAACATCCGGGCCCTGGACGAGGACGGCGTGTCCTGCTCCTCCGACTACTACCTGCGGATCACCGCCGACGGCGGTCGGATGCTCAAGGGGCAGCTCGCGCTCACCCCGGTGCGTCCCACGCCACCGATGATCGGCACCCCGCCCCCGACCGGCGGAAACCTGGCCGCCGGCCGGCCCACCTCGGCGAGCAGCCAGGGCGGCGGGTTCCCGGCGGGCAACGCGGTGGACTCGAACGTCGGCAGCTACTGGGAGAGCGCCAACGGCGCGTTCCCGCAGTGGTGGCAGGTCGACCTCGGCGCCGGCCACCAGGTCGACCGACTCGTGCTGCGGCTGCCCCCCGGCTGGGGCGCGCGTACCCAGACGATCACCGTGCTGGGCAGCGTCGACGGCAGCTCCTTCGGCACCATCGCCCCGGCCGCCGGCTTCACCTTCGACCCGGCGACCGGCAACACGGTCACGCGCACGCTGCCGGCCACCACGACCCGCCACCTCCGGCTGAGCATCGCCGGCAACACCGGCTGGCCGGCGGGCCAGCTCGCCCAGGTCGAGGTGTACGCCGCCGGCGGCACGCCCGACAACCCGCCGACCGCGCCGAGCGGCCTCACCGTGACCGGCCGAACGGCGAGCAGCGTGTCCCTGGCGTGGACGGCCTCCACCGACGACAAGGGGGTGACCGGCTACCAGGTGCGCCAGGGCGGCACGGTGGTCGCCACCGTCACCGGCACCACGGCGACCGTGAGTGGGCTCAGCCCGTCCACCGGTTACAGCTTCACCGTGACGGCGCGGGACACCGCCGGCAACACCTCCGCTCCGTCGAACGCGGTCACGGTCACCACGGACGCGCCGACCAACGCGGACCTCGCCCGGGGTCGACCCACCACGGCGAGCAGCAACACCCAGAGCTACGCGTCGGGCAACGTGGTCGACGGTGACCCGAACACCTACTGGGAGAGCGCCAACAACGCGTTCCCGCAGTGGGTCCAGGTCGACCTGGGTGCCTCGCGCCCGGTCGGACGGGTGGTGCTCAAGCTGCCGCCGGCGGCCGCCTGGGCGACCCGGACGCAGACCCTCGCCGTGCAGGGCAGCGCCGACGGGGGCAGCTTCGGCACGCTCGTCGCGTCGGCCGGGCGCACCTTCAACCCGGCCACCGGCAACCAGGTGACGCTCACCTTCGCCGCCACCCAGACCCGCTACCTGCGCATCACCGTCACCGGTAACACCGGCTGGCCGGCCGGCCAGCTGTCCACACTGGAGGTCTATGCCAGCTGATCGGGGGCGGGCGGCGCCGGACGCGTCGCAGGCTCACCGGCCGACCGACGGCGGTTGGGCGGAGCGCCTGCTCTCCGCCATCCGGCGTACGTCGTCGGCGGGGTGGATGGTGCGCACCGGGTCCGGCACGGGCCCGCGCCGCTGCCACTCGCGTGGATAGCCGAGGGAGACCTCCTCGAAGCGCACCCCGTCGTGGAACGTCGTACGGGGGATGTGCAGGTGGCCGTAGACCACGGTGGCCGCGCCGAAGCGCAGGTGCCAGTCACTGGTACGCACGGTGCCGCACCACTGGGCGAACAGCGGGTACCGCAGGACGTCGGTGGGTTGCCGCACCAGCGGATAGTGGTTGACCAGCACCGTCGGCAGGGCCGGGTCGCGCTCGGCCAGGCGCCGCTCGGTCTCGGTGATCCGGGCCGCGCACCACGCCTCCCGGCTCGGGTGGGGATCGGGGTGCAGCAGGGCCTCGTCCGTGCACACCACCCCGGCCTCGTACGCCAGCTCCAACGACTGCTGCCGGGTGCTCGCCCCGGGCACCCGGAACGTGTAGTCGTACAGCACGAAGAGCGGGGCGATCGTGGCCGGACCGCCCTCGCCGTCCCACACCGGGTACGGATCCTCCGGCGTGACGACCCCCAGCCGCCGACACAGCCGCACCAGCTCGCGGTAGCGCTCCTCGCCGCGCAGCTGCACCGGGTCGTCGGGCGGCGTCCACAGCTCGTGGTTGCCCGGCGCCCAGACCACCTTCGCGAACCGGCTGCTGAGCAGGCCGAGCGCCCACTCGATGTCGGCGTACCGCTCGGCCACGTCGCCGGCGACGAGCAGCCAGTCACCGTCGTTGCCCGGGCGCAGCTCCCGCACGAACGCGCGGTTCGCCGGGTAACCGATGTGCAGGTCGCTGACGGCCCGCAGCCGGGGCGGAAGGCTCACGCCCCGAGGCTAGGGCCCGTGTCAAAGTCCCCGCCGTTCGGTGTCGTGCCGGGCCGGGCGGCCGGGGCGGTCAGCAGAACCAGCCGTCCTGCACCCAGCCGCGCCGGTTGATGTGTCCGTAGGCGAAGCCGTAGATGTAGCCGCCGCTGCGGGGCCCCTCTACCAGGAAGGTCTGGCCCTGGTACAGAGTGCCCATCCAGGCCCCGTTGGGTTGGGTGCGGACGAACAGGTCGCTGGCGCACACCGTCTCCCGCTGGCCGATGGTGCCGTTGGCGGCCTGCGCCGGAGCCGGCGCGGCGAGCGTGGCGGCGGTGATCCCGGCCAGCAGGCCGGCCATCGTCCGGGTGGCGGATCGGCTCACCATGAGTCGTACCCGCCGATGCACTCGGCCCGGACGTAGCCCCAGTCGTTCGGACCGAAGTCGAACGAGGCCGCCCACCCGTTGTAGACCGGGTGGGCGCCGGGGGTGTGACCGATCTTGTTGCCGTACCCGAGGGTGCGCTTCAGACCGGTGGGGCCGTTGGCGGAGTCGTAGTTGGCGTAGAAGCTGGCGCTCTGGCAGACCACGATGGCGTGCCGGGGCACCACCGGGTCGGCGTGGGCCGGCGTGGCGCCCAGGGCGGCCGTGGCCGTCCCGATGGCCAACGCGGCGACCCCGGTGCGGATCCGTCGAGGCATGCCCACCTCCCGTACGCCGAAACTTTCCTACCGGCGACCCTAACAGCGGCGTTGATAAATGTCGATGGATCGGGGTTGGCCGGCCGGAGCCGCGCGGCCGGTATATCCGGCGATCGGGCGGGAAAGCGCTGACGTCCGACAGCCCGAACCGGAGCAGGAGAACAACATGCCTTTCATCACCGTGGGTACGGAGAACTCCGCGCCCATCGACCTGTACTACGAGGATCACGGATCCGGTCAGCCGGTGGTGCTGATCCATGGCTTCCCGTTCAACGGGGCGACCTGGGAGAAGGAGACCACCGCGCTGCTCAACGCCGGATACCGGACGATCACCTACGACCGGCGCGGTTTCGGCAACTCCGCCCAGCCGGCGTTCGGGTACGACTACAACACCTTCGCCGCGGACCTCGACGTCCTGATGACCGAGCTGGACCTGCGCGACGTGATGCTGGTGGGTCACTCGATGGGCACCGGCGAGGTGGTTCGTTACCTGGGCAACTACGGCTCGCAGCGGGTGAGCAGGGCGGTGCTGCTCAGCCCCCTGGAGCCCATGCTGGTGAAGGCCCAGGACAACCCGGAGGGCGTCGACAAGAGCCTCTTCCAGGGGTTCCAGCAGGCCATCATCAAGGATCGTTTCGCCTACCTGACCCAGTTCTGCGACGCGTTCTTCAACTACAGCGAGAACAAGGGCAAGATGGTCAGCGAGGAGGCGTACCGCGCGCACTGGCAGATCGGCGCGATGGGCTCCGCCAAGGCCACCCACGACAGTGTGGACGCCTGGCTGGAGGACTTCCGGCCCGACCTGCCGAAGATCGACGTGCCGGTGCTGATCATCCAGGGTGACAAGGACAACGTGCTGCCTTTCCCGGTGACCGGCCAGCGGCTCGCGCCGATGCTGCCGACCAGCCAGCTCATCACGCTCAAGGGTGCGCCGCACGGCATCCCGTGGACACACGCCGACGACATCAACAAGGCCATGTTGAACTTCATCAAGCAACCGGCCAAGGCTCGGGCCTGATCCGCAGCGGCACCTGATCGGACGCCAGCGCGGCGATCTCGCCGCCGCATCCCGGCCCGCGCGGGCCCCTCGGGCTCGCGTGGGCCGGGTGGCGTCGACGGTCAGGCTCGGCGGGCCACCACCGCGCCGTTGGCGCCGGGGGCGTCGAAGGGCACCGTGCGGACGTCGACAAAGCCGACGTCCGCGAGCCAGGCGGCGTACTCGGCGCCCGAGTAGTTCCGGCCGCCCTCGGTCTCCACCAGCATGTTCATGCCCATCAGAGCGGCCTCCGGCGGGCCGGTGCGCTCATCGTTCAGCAGCAGCTCGCAGACCACGACCGTCCCACCCGGCGGAAGGGCCGCGTGGCACCGGGCCAGCAACGCGCGATTCGTCGGCTCGTCCCAGTCGTGCAGGATCATGCTGAGCAGGATGACGTCGTGCCCGCCCGGCAGCGCCGGGTCGGCGAGGAAGTCGCCGGGCAGCGTGGCGATCCGCCCGGTCAGGCCGGCCGCCGCGATCCGTTCCTCGGCCCGTGCGCAGACGTGGGGCAGGTCCAGGACGGTCGCCCGCAGGTCGGGCAGGCGGCGGCAGAACTCGATCGGGAACGCGCCGGCCCCGCCGCCCACGTCGAGCAGCCGGCGATGCGCGGAGAAGTCGTACGCGTCGGCCAGCGCGGCGGCGGTGAAGCTGGACGTGGAGTACATGGCGTCCCAGAACTGCGCCAGCATCTCCGGGTCGGTGGTGTCGAACATCGACTGCTGGGCCTGCGGGTCCCAGGTCAGTGGCCGGTCGGTGCGCAGCGCCTCCCCGATGCGGTGCCAGGGCAGGTAGGTACGCAGGTCGGAGTAGCGGACCTGGGCGCCGAAGTAGTACGGGCGGCCCTCGACCAGGAACTGCTCGGCCAGCTCGGAGTTGCGGTAGCCGTCGCCGGCCTTCTCGAGCAGGCCGAGTGAGGCGCTCGCCGCCAGCAGCAGGTCCGCCGGACGGTCGGCCAACCCGAACTCGGCGGCCGCCTGCTCGACGGTCATCGTCCGGCCGCCGGCGAGCCGGGTGAACAGGCCGAGTTCAACGCCGACCGCGAGGGTCTTGAACCCCCAGACGCCGGCAACCAGGCTCATGAGGGGAGTCGGAGTGATCATGGCCACATCAGATCACAGGCGTGACCGTCCACCATGGTCGGTCGTGCTGCGGACGGTCAGCCGGCCCGACGCCGGCTGAGCCGGTGCGCGCCGAGGCTCACCAGCGTGCTGCCGACCGCCATCCCGACCAGCACCAGGACCGCCCCGACGGCCCACAGTCCGCTGTCGTCGGACGACAACGCCCCCCACGACCACGCCGCCGTGAAGGCCACCGTCATCACCGGCGCCACCAGCCACGGGCTCAGCCGCGTGCCGGCGAGGGCGGCGAGCAGCGCGAGGGTCAGCACGCAACCGATCACCTGCCACGGCTCGTACGGGCCGCTGCGCGAACCGGTCTCCGGGTCGACGGTGTACCCGGTGTCCCAGCCCAGCCAGAGCAACCACACCCCGACCGTGGCCACCGCCAGGAACAGAGCCCCGAGCGGTGCGCGCCTACCCGTCGTCGCTGTCATCCGGGGATCATCCCCCGCGGTGGCGCGGTTCGGGAACCCGGTCGTCCTCAGGGCTGAACGCGGGCGAGGAAGTCGCGGACCAGCCGCACCACCTCGTCGAGGTGCGTCTCGAGCAGCCAGTGGCCACCGTCGAGCAGGTGCAGGTCGGCGTCGGGCAGATCCCGCAGGTACGCGCGGGCCGCGCCCGCCGGCATGTAGCCGTCGTGCGGCCCCCACACGATCAGTGTGGGTGGCCGACGGGTACGCAGGTACTCCTGCTGCCGGGCGAACCACGCGACCGTGCTGCCCTGATCGGCGAGGAGCCGCAGCCAGGCGTCGCGCCGCCGGGGATCCGCGACCAGCGCCCCGGAGAACCGCCACAGGTCCGGGCTCACCCGGTCGGTCAGCCGGTCCGGCAGTTCGCCCAGGAACTCGCGCCGGAAGCCCTCCTCGTTGATCGCGGCGGCCAACCGGTCGCGGCCCTCGTCGGTGGGCTCGCGCCAGAACTGTTTCAGCGGCTCGTACTTCGGGCCGTGCTGGTCGGGGTAGATGTCGCCGTTCTGGATGATGAGACCCGCGACCCGCTCCGGCGCGGCCATCGCCAGCCGCAACCCGAACTGGCTGCCGTAGTCCTGGAGATAGATCACGTAACGGGTCAGCTCCAGTGTCTCGGTGAACCGCCGGAGCAGGTCGGCGTGCGCGTCGAAGGTGTACGCGAACCGGCCGGGGTCCGGCGTGTCGCTGTAGCCGAAGCCAGGGTAGTCGGGTGCGACGGCCCGCCACCGGTCGGCCAGCGCGGGCAGCAGGTGACGGAACTGGAACGACGACGACGGGTAGCCGTGCGGCAGCAGCACCACCGGCGCGTCGGTGGCGCCGGCCTCCCGGTAGAAGATCGTGATGCCGTCGACCTCCACCGTCCGGTGCCGCACCGCGATGTCGGCCATGACTTCTCCTGATCGGCCACGGGGTGGGTGGACCCCTCGACCGTGCCAGAAGCGGTGCGGGATCGCGGCCGAATCCGACCGGCCGGGTCGCCCGGTTCAGGCCGTCGGCGCGGGGCCGGTCGAGTCGCGGACGACCAGCAGGTGCCCGGTCGAGCGGCGGCGGGGACGCGTCGAGCGGGGCTTGAGCGCGAGGCTGAGCGCCGTACGACCCATCTCGGTCATCGGCAGCCGGATGGTGGTGAGGCTGGGCGCGAGGTCGGCCGCCACCGAGACGTCGTCGAAGCCGACGACCGACATCCGCCCGGGCACCGGGATGCGGCGGGAGCGCAGCGTCGACAGCACCCCCATCGCCATCGCGTCGTTGAGCGCGATGATCGCGGTCGTTTCCGGGTGTTCGTTCAGGATCTGCTCGGTGACCGCCCGGCCGCCGCCCCGGGTGAAGTCGCCGTGCACCACGGCGAGGTCGGTCGGGGGCAGCCCGCGCTGGCGCAGCGCCGACGAGACCCCGGCGAGCCGGTCGGCGACCGTGGTGAGACCGGCGCTGCCCGCGGCGACCGTGATCCGCCGGTGGCCGAGATCTATCAGGTGGTGGGCGAGCGCGTTGCCGCCGGCCTCGTTGTCCGGCAGGACGGCGTCGACGCCGAGCGCGTGCCGCCCGATCGCGGCGACCCGGCCGCCGTGGGCCTGGAACGCCGCCAGCTCGGCCCGGGCCTCGGCCTCCACGCGGGGGTCGTCGTACCCCGAACCGCTGATCAGGATGATGCCGACCCGCTGGGCGATGAGGTGGCGTAGCTGTTGCAGCTCGTAGTCGGGGTCCCGGCCGGACTGGCAGATCTGCACCAGCAGCCCCTGCTCGGCGGCGAGCTGGATGACCCCGCCGGCGATCTCGGAGAAGTAGGGGTCGTCGACCTGGTGGACGATCAGGCCCACGGTGGAGCTGGCGCCGCCGGCGAGCGTGCGGGCGTACGGGTTGGCGACGTACCCCAGGTCGCGGGCGACCTGGCGGATGCGGTCGGCCACCTCGGCGCTGACCCCGTCGCGGCCGGCGAGGGCCCGGGAGGCGGTCGCCAGCGAGACGTCGGCGCGTTCGGCCACGTCGACGAGGCGCGGCCGCTGGCCAGCCCTGGGCATCCGCAACTCCCGGAGGCATCCATGTCACCCGATCTATTGCCAGTGACGTTGGTCGAAGCCTAGGGTACGTAAGCGCTTACGTAAGCGCTTACGTGACCGGCACCCGCGTGCCGTGAAATGAGGTGAACGCGATGCCCAGGGCCCGACGAGCCGCCGTCGCCACCGTCTCCCTCCTGACGATCGGCGCACTCACCGGCGCGGGGGCGCCCGCGGCGCAGGCGGACCGGCACCGTCCGTCCGACGTCCACCCCGCCCTGCGAGCGCACCTGGTCGCCGCCTACGACTTCGACCACCCGGTGCCGGGCGACCCCGCGCTCGAGCGCGACCAGGGCCGCTCCGGCACCGAGATCGAGCTGGTCAACGGCGGTGCCACCATGCGTGTGCGCGACCACGCGTACCGGGGCAGCGGCAACGCGGTGCAGACCCGGCAGGTCGACCCGTCGCTGAACGGCAACGACGACTGGAAGGCCGGCACCTGGTCGGCCAGCGGGGTGCGCACCCTGCGCGCCTTCAGCGCGACCGCGGGCACCACCGTGATGGGCTGGTTCAAGCTGGAGATGGACAGCCCGCTGCCCAACTCCACCACCGCCGACCCGACCGACCGGTACAACGCCATCGGCCTGGCCGGGGTGCTGACCGGCGACTCCGACGGCCACGGCGTCCGCGCCCTGCTGGAGCTGATCGACGTCAACGGTGAGCTGCGCCTGGTCGCGCTCGGCCGCCGTCTCGACGGCGGCAACTCGCAGACGTTCGCCGCGAGCCAGGACTGGCGGGACCTGCTGCCGACGGGGGAGTGGGTCCACCTCGCCGCCACCTTCGACTTCGGCACCGGCGCTCTCGCCCTCTACCGCAACGGAGAACCGGTGGACGGCTTCTACACCCGTACCGACGACCCGTGGCTGGTGTCCGGGCCCGGCCCGCACCTGACCACGGCCTCCGACCCCCGAGGCATCAAGATCGGTGGAAGCTTCCCCCAGGACACGGTGGAGCGGAACCCGTGCGACTGCCGGATGGACGGCCTGATGTTCCTCGACAGCGTGGTCTCCGCGACCGATGTGCGGAGGCAGTACCGCCATCTGGCCCGCTGACCACCCTCGGCACCGTCCCACCGAGAAGGAGACCCGCGTGCTCACCCTCCACGACAGCGCCCGCAGGATCCGCAGGTCCGTGCTGACGGCCGGGCTCACCGCCGTCGTGCTGATCCTGTCCACCGTGCTCGCGACCCCCGCCCGGGCCGCCGACGCCATCTACGACCCGGTGCCCGAGATGCCGATCCAGTCCCGACTCGGGTTGGTCCTCACCGAGTACGCCAGCTTCCCGCAGTCGCAGCCGACCCCGGCCCCGACCGATCAGCGGCTCATGCGTACCGCCCGGATCAACACCATCATGGAGGTGCCCGACGGCTCGGGCCGGCGGGCGGTGCCCGACCTGAACGGCAGCCTCTACCTGGTCGAAGGCGGCGTGCCGCACGTCTACCTCGACGTGGCGGCGACCTTCGCGCCGCAGTTCTTCTCCGGCCGTGGCCTGGGTCAGGGCTTCGGGTACGTCGCCTTCCACCCCGAGTTCGGCGTCAACGGCCGGTTCTACACCATCCACACCGAGCTGGCGTCGGCGACGACCACTCCGCCGGACTACGCCCAGGCCGGCACGATCTACCACGGTGTCATCACCGAGTGGACGGCGACCGACCCGAGCGCCGACACGTTCGCCGGCACCCGTCGGGAGGTCCTGCGCATCGGGTTCGGCGGCCAGGTGCACGGCATCCAGGAGATCAACTTCAATCCCACCGCGAAGCGCCACGATCGCGATTACGGCCTGCTGTACCTGGCGGTCGGCGACGGCGGCCTGGGCGTGCGCAACACCGACCCGCAGAACCTGGGCATGCCGCACGGCAAGCTGCTGCGGATCGACCCGCGGGGCACCAATTCCGCCAACGGGCGGTACGGCATCCCCGCGACGAACCCGTTCGTCGGCCGCGCGGGCGCGCTCGGCGAGATCTACGCCGTGGGCTTCCGCGACCCGCACCGCTTCAGCTGGGACCGGGCCACCGGTCGGATGTACCTCGGGCACATCGGTGAGCACGCCATCGAGGCCATTTACGAGGTCCGCGCCGGCGACAACTTCGGCTGGAGCGAGCGCGAAGGGTCCTTCGTCTTCGACAAGGCGGCCACCAACCCCTGCGACCGGCTCTTCCCGCTGCCCGCCGACGACGACCGCTACGGATACACGTACCCGGTCGCCGCGTACGACCACGACCCCGCCGCGGACTGGAACTGCACCGCGGACGTCGGCGTCGCGGTGGCCGGTGGTTTCGTCTACCGGGGACGCGCGCTGCCGGCGCTGCGCGGCAAGTACGTGTTCGGCGACCTCGTCGACGGTCGGGTGCTCTACACCGAGGCGAACGAGATGCGCCGCGGCCGGGGCCTGGCGCCGATCCACCAGCTCGCCCTGTTCGACGCGGCGGGCGCCCCGGTCCGGATGCGGGACCTCTCCGGGCCCGGCGCGCCCGGTGACCCCAACCGCGTCGACCTGCGGTTCGGCACCGACACCGCCGGCGAACTGTACGTGCTCGCCAAGGCCAACGGGAAGGTCTGGAAGGTCACCGGCACCCGCGTCTTCGCCAGCGGCGACGTCGGCGACACCACCCTGCGCCGCACCGCCGGGGCGTCGAACTGGGCGCCGGTGACGCCGGCCAAGTGGGAGTTCACCCGGGACCAGGTCATCCTCGCCGAGGCCGGGGTCAGCCGGCCGGGCCCGCGCCGGCCGTTCGAGTACGCCGTGCTGACCGCCGGGCCGGCCTGGTCGTCGGTCGAGGTCGAGGCGCGGGTACGGCTCGACACGCCGGTGGAGGTCACCAACCGCGACGTGATCATCGTCTTCGGCTGGCGCTCGGACACGCAGTTCTACTACGCCCACCTCTCCACCGACAACACGATCTATCCGCACAACGGCATCTTCAAGGTCGACAACGCCGACCGGGAACGCATCGACCACCAGTGGAACGGCCGGTCGCGTGGCGCCAACCCGGCGATCACCGATGCCGACTGGCACCGCGTACGGGTCGTGCACCTGCCGGCGACCGGCGAGATGGCGGTGTACGTCGACGGGCGACGAGACCCGCTGATGACCGCGAAGGACACGACGTTCGGCTCCGGGCGGGTGGGCTTCGGCTCGTTCGACAACGTGGGCCGGCTGCGCGACCTGACGGTCACCGGCACGCCGGCCTGACCCGGTCGCGGTGGAGCGGCGGCGATGATCCACTCCAGGTCGGCGATGTCGGGGCGTCCGGGCGCCCGGGGTGCCCCGATGCCGGCGACCTGGAGTGGATCGCCGCCGCACCGTCGGTCGGCCCCGAGCCGGCCCGTCGTTCGGGTGACCGCCTCGACGCCGTCGGTGCCCCGTCCGCCGAGCCGGCCCGCAGGGCGCCGCCCGGTTCGTAGAATCCGTGCCATGCCACGGATCGTCGAGTTGCTGGCCTCGCCCGTGCACCGCTTCCTGGGCCGGCCCGCCGACGGTCCGGCGCCGGCCCCGCCCGGTGAGCTGGTCGACGTGGTGCGGATCCGGGCCGGCCTCGGCATCGTCGGCGACCGGTACTTCGGCCAGCCGGCGCACCGCGACGCCAGCGTCACGGTGATCGCCCAGGAGTCGCTGCCACCCGGCATCGGACTGGCGCAGGTCCGCCGCAACGTCCTCACCACCGGCATCGCCGTGGACGAACTGATCGGCAAGGTGCTGGTGCTGGACTCCGGGGACGGCCCGGTCAGCCTGCGGGTGAACCGGGCCGCCCGCCCCTGCGCCTGGATGGACGTCACGGTCGGCCCGGGCGCGTGGAAGGCACTGCGCACCACCGGAGGCATCCGCTGCACGCCGCTCAACGACGGCGTGCTGCGGATCGGCCCGGTCGACGCCACCGTCGAGCGGGCGCCCGCGTCGTAGCGCCGGTCGCGGACGAGGCACGGCCCCGGCGGAAGGCGCCGCCGTCCACCCAGCTACCACCCGGACCACGTGTGGAACTGCAGCTCGGCGGGCCG
This sequence comes from Micromonospora sp. CV4, assembly GCF_003667455.1. NCBI lineage: Bacteria > Bacillati > Actinomycetota > Actinomycetes > Micromonosporales > Micromonosporaceae > Micromonospora > Micromonospora sp. CV4. Next base: position 24,013 of record NZ_RCVI01000353.1, read on the forward strand.
GACAGCGTCGACACAGGCTGCCGCATGGTAGAACCAACACGGACATCGGTTCGCAGATCTGGGGGCAGATCCAGACCTTGCCGGACGGGACCGCGATCCGAATAGAGGTGGTGGATTGAACCCCGAGTTGCACCAGCTCATCGAGGAGCTGCGGGCCGACCTGGCCGAGGACCAGCCGGCGAGCCTGGGGTACGCCCAGTTCGGCGACGGCGCGGCCACCGACGCCGTGCCGGCGGATCTCCCGGCCGGCCTGCGGGATCTCCTGCTGGTGGCCGACGGGCTGCGTGCCGGCCGGATCGAGCTGGCGTCCACGTCCACCCTCGCCGGCATCCAGTACCACCTGGACTACGCGCCGGACTTCTCGGCCATCCCCGAGGACCGTGCGGGTTGGCTGGTGATCGGCACCCACAGCGACGAGCCGATCTTCATGGACCGGGGCACCGGCGCGGTCTGGTATTTCCCGCCGGCCGGCACCGAGTGGTTCATGGCGGACTCCTTCGAGGAGCTCGCCCCCGACGTGGACTCCTTCGTGCACTACTACCTGCTCGGCCCGGGCTACGCCGACCTGACCCCCGCCGACGACCGGTGGTACGCCTTCCTCGACGAGCAGGGCCTGCTCGACGACGACGAGGAGGACGACGAGGAGGACGACGAGTCCGACGGTGATGCCGACGCGAGGGTCAGACCGGGCTGATGTGCGCGGCGAGCACCCGCCAGCCGTGGGTGTCGTCGTGGATCCAGGTCCGGGTGTACCGCAGGCGTGCCGAGAACGGCGTGCCGTCGAACACTCCGGCCACCCGGCCCAGGAAGAACGTCACGCCGGTCGACCCGGCGACGAGCAGGTCCAGCTCCTCCTCGACCAGTTCCTCGATGACCGAGGTCCGGTCGCGGTGCGCGGCCAGGTCTTCCCGTTTGGTGTGCTTGCCGCCCTCCGGGCCGATGGCGATCAGCTGGTCGACGAGCAACTGGTCCAGGGCCGCCACGTCGCCGGCCCGCTGGGCCGCCTGCAGGGTGCGCTCGGCGTCGAACAGTTCCGCCTCGCGTTCGCTGTCCGGCATGGTGCCGTCCTCCTGATCGGGGTTCACCCGGCGCCACTGTCCACCGTCCACCGGGGTTGTCCGCATTGTGGCAGCAGGCGCGGCCCGATCGGGTGTGGATCGGCCGGCGGCGGGTCGCATCCGGCGCAGCCCGGACGGCACCAACGACGCTTCAGCCGGTGGGCGCGGGTCGCGTCACGTCGACGGCGGCGCTGTGGGCCGCGGGCCGGCCGGTGGTTAGGCTGCTGCCATGGCGGACCAGGGCGAGCCCACGCACGCCTCCGGGGCGGCGCGCCCGGTCGAGGCGGTCGTACGCGAGATCCTGGCGGTCGTGCCGGCCGGCTGCACGTGGCTGCTGCCGTTGCCGGGCGACGGTCGGCCGGTCGCGGACTTCCGGATCGCGGCCACCAGCGGCCCGGGCCACGACATCTACGGCCGCGGGACCGACCGGGTGGGCGCGCGGCTCACCGAGCTGTATCCGAGCATGGTTGACGGTCCGCTCTGGCGGCTCTACCTCGACGTGCTGGCCACCGGGTCGCCCGGCCGGATGGCCGACTTCCGCTACGCGGAGAAGCGCACCGGCGTCGTCGCCGACTCGCTGTTCGACGTGCACGTGCACCGGGTGCTCGGCGGCCTGCTGGTGGCCTGGCAGCGGCTCGACGAGGACCAGCGCCGACGGGAGCGCACCGAGTTGCTGGGCAGCCTCGGCTGGGCGGAGTACGACCTGGCCAGCGGCGTCAGCCAGTGGTCGCCCGGGATGTACCGGATCTTCGAGCGCGATCCGGCGTTGGGCCCGCTGTCGCGGGCCGAGCAGTCCGCCGCGGTGCTTCCGGACGACCACCTGCTGAGCGAGGCGGCCTGGCAGACGCTGGACAGTGGAGCCTCCTCGGACGTGACGGTCCGGTTCCAGGCCGCGGGCGCGGTGAAGTACCTACGGATCCTGTCCGACGTGTCGCGGGACGCGGACGGCGCACCGTTGAAGATCCACGCCGTGGTGCAGGACGTGACCGCCAGGGTCGACTCGCGGACCGCCATCGAGCAGCTCAGCGACCAGTTGCGCACGCGGGAGATGACGGCGCTGGCCGAGCACCGGCTGGCCGGGCAGTTGCAGAACCTGATCCAGCCGGTGCCCCGCGAGCCGTTCCCGCTGGCCGGCCTGGAGGCGATGGTCAACTACCTGCCGGCGGAGAGCGCCGTGCGGGTGGGCGGGGACTGGTACCACGCGCAGACCCTGCCGGACGGGTCGGTCGTGCTCGCGGTCGGTGACGTGGCAGGTCACGGGCTCAACGCCGCCAGCGGGATGGCCCATCTGCGCTTCGCGCTGGTGGCCTGGTTGTCGATCGGCATCCGGGACCCGGCGGTGCTGCTCGGGCACCTCAACCGGCTCTGCGGTCAGCTCGCGATCACCGGGACCGCCGTGGTCGCGGTCTACGACCCGGTGACCCGGGTGCTCTGCTGGGGACGCGCCGGGCACCTGGCGCCACTGCTGTCCCGCGACGGCGAGACCAACCCGCTGGACCGGCCGCCGGGCCTGTTGCTGGGCGCCGACGGCGACTCGGTGTACCCGGTGCTCACTCCGCGACTGCGTCCGGGTGACCTGGTGCTGTTCTACACCGACGGGCTGGTGGAACGGCGCGCCCCCGAGGAGGACCGGCTGGAACAGGTGCGGTCGATCCTGTCGGCGCTCTCCGCGGCGCCGGGGGAGCAGAGCGTCGGTCGACTGCGTGACCTGCTGCACCACCCCAGCCCGGACGACGACACCTGCACACTGGCCGTCCGCGTGCTGCCCTGAGCCGACCGGCTCACAGGCCCAGCCGGAGCCGCACCACGGTTCCCTCCGGCTCGGCCAGCACGGCGACCTCGTCGCAGACCTGCTCGACGATTGCCAGCCCTCGACCCCGTACCGCGTCGGCCGGCGGCATCTCCCGGCCGAACGCCCGCGCCGCTGGCCCCTGGTCGATGACGTCGCAGAACAGCTGGTCCGCCTCGGCCCACAGCCGGACCCGGCCACCGCCGGTGGTGTGCTGCAACGTGTTGGTGGCCAGCTCGCTGACCGCCAACGTCAGCAGCTCGACCCGGTGTGGCGGCAGGCCCCGGGCCAGGGCCCGGGTGCAGACGAACGCGCGCAGCGCTCGCAGGTCCGTCGCCACCTGGTACGCCATCGTGTCCGGGGCGCGGTCGGACGCGGACTGCTCGGCCACGATCCGGGTCTCCCGCCGGCCGGCCGCCATCAGCCCGCCAGCCGCGGGTCGTCGGCGGGCGGGCGCAGCAGGGCGCCGACGCCGGTGATGTCCAGCACGGCCGCGACCGGACCGGTGGCGTTGACGGCGTACAACCGTCGGCCGGTCGCGCGGGCGGTCTGGTGGGCGGTCACCAGGCTGTGCAGAGCGGTGGAGTCGAGGAAGCGCAACCCGCCCACGTCGACCACGACCACGGGCGCGCCGCGGACCGCCGCGGACAGCACGACGGTCAGCTCCTCCCGGGTGGCGAGGTCGCACTCGCCGGACAGCGTGACGACGATCCGGCCAGGTGCCGTGGACGTCCGGGCCTCGAAGTGCGGCATCGGGCAGCAGCACCTTCCTCGTCGTGACAGCCGTTGTCGGCACATCATGTCACCCTCCGGCCGCTCGTCCGCGTCCTCCGTTCGGCGACTGCGCCTTGATCCGACGGCTCCCCGACGCCGGCCGAGCTGTGCCGCGCCGGGCCACGCGGCCGGGGCGACTCGGCCGCTACGGGCGGATGGCCAGGGCGCCGATCAGCTCGTCGCGCAGCGTGAACCGGTACCGCAGCTCGATCGGGCTGCCCGGAAAGTCGCCGGACACCCGGGCGAGAACCAGGTACGAGTCGCCTGCCTGCGGCGTGACCGTCACCGGCTCCGCGGAGTACGAGTAGGCCTCCATCGTCCGCTGCCGCCAGGCGCGGATCGCCGCCCGTCCCTCGTGCACCCGTTCCTCGTCGGCCACGGTCGCGGTGTCCGCGAAGCAGGCGACGAAGGCCTCCAGATCGCCGTCGTCGACGGCCCGGAAGTACCGGTCGATCACGTCGGGCAGGTCGACCGCCATCTGCTCCTCCTGCCGCAGGGGCCGCCGTCGCGCGGCCGCGGAGTGTCCGTCCGACCTCACCGTAACGAGACGGGTCGGCGCCGCGCGGACCAACCAACAGAACGGCGTCGTCGACGGGTCAGGCGGCTCCCGCCGACGTTTTACCCGGTGCCCGCGAGCCGACCGGTGGGGCCGGCGGGCGATCCTGTCGCCCGCGCGGCCCCGCCCGCGCTCCGGCGTCGGTCAGGGCTTGCGGCCGACGGCGCAGTAGCCGTCCAGGTCGGCCGGCGGGCCGTCCTGCTCGGGCCGCCAGTGGGTGAACGGCACCAGGCCGGGCTCGACCAGGTCGAGGCCGTCGAAGAACCGCGCGATCCGCTCCGGGCTGCGCAGGTGGTACGGCAGCGCGCCGCTCTCGTTGTACTGCCGGTGCGACTCGACGACCGCCGCGCTGGTGTCGGTGCCGTCGGACAGCGCCAGGTAGCTGCCGGACGGGACCGCGTCGAGCAGGGCGCGGATGATGGCCGCCGCCTCGTCGTCGTCGCCGACGTGGCCCATCACCCCGAACAGCAGGACCGCGACGGGCTGGCCGAGGTCGAGGTGCTCGCGGGCCTGCCCGAGCACCGCCTCCGGGTCGCGCAGGTCGGCGTGGATGTAGCGGGTCAGCCCCTCCGGGCTGCCGACCAGCAGCGCCCGCGCGTGGGCCAGGACCATCGGGTCGTTGTCGACGTAGACGACCCGGCTCTGCGGGTTGACCCGCTGGGCGACCTGGTGGGTGTTGTCGGCGGTGGGCAGCCCCGTGCCGACGTCGAGGAACTGTCGGATCCCGGCCTCGCCGGCGAGGAAGCGCACCGCGCGGGACAGGAACGCGCGGGACTCGCGGGCGGTCTCGATCATCGCGGGGAAGAGTTCGCGGACCTGTTCGCCGGCCAGCCGGTCGACCTCGAAGTTGTCCTTGCCGCCGAGCCAGTAGTTCCAGATCCGGGCGGAGTGCGGGACACTCGTGTCGATCTTGGTGCCGTCGGTGGCCGGGAGAGGCGCGGTTTCTGCCACGGGCGTCCTTCCGCTGAAGGGTGGGGGAAGACACAGAGGACAACCATGCTCGCACAGGCCACCCGGTTGTAGAACGGACACCCGTGCCGCCCGTACGCACCGTGCCCGGTCCGGGGTTTGCCGCCGGTGTGCCCGGGTAGCCACGCGTCTCCGGAACGAAGGGCGGGGGTATGGCCGAGCTGGCGTTCGTCGACAAGGTTGCGGCACGGGCGGGCGTCCCGCCCGAGCAGGCGCGACCGCTGACCGAGGCGGTTCTGCGTACCCTCACCGAGCGGCTCAGCGGCGGCGAGGCGGCCGCGCTGGCCCCCCACCTGGCCGCCGAGCTGAGCCCGCTGCTGGCCGAGGCGCCCGAGGCGCCCGAGCCGTTCGGGTACGACGAGTTCCTGCGGCGCGTCGCCGAGCGTGCGGGGATTGACCGACCCACCGCCGAGCGGGGCTCGCGGGCCGTGCTCCAGACGATGCACCGGGTGGTCGGGCACCGGGAGTTCGAGGACGCCCTGTCCCAGCTCCCGGCGGACCTGAAGGAACTGGCCCAGCCTCTGCCGCAGGGCCCCTGACCGATCGCCACCCCGGCCGTCCGGGGGCGCGGGGGCTTCGCACGGCGGGTCGCACCGGGGCATGATGTCGATGCGGTAGCGGTCGCGGCGGAGGTGGGGCGATGGTGACGCGTACCCCGGGTGGCGTCGACGCGCCGCGGGCCCGGCTGGGTCGCGGCCTGCTGGCCGTCGCGTTCGCCCTACTGGCCTACTTCGGGGTGACCGCTCCCGAACACCCCGCGCAGGGGTTCGGGCTGTCCTGGTCGATCATCGGTACGGCCGGTGCGGTCGGCGTGCTGGCCAGCATGCTCGCGGCCCGGCGGTGGAGTCGGACGGGCCTACCGGACCGACAGCGGGCGGTCCTGCGTGTGGAGGCCGGGGCGCGCCTGCTGATGGCGCTGGCCGCTCTCGCCGCGCTGGCGGTCGGGGTCGCGTCCGCGCCAGACGGTGCCGAACGCGGGTTCGTCGTCGCGGTGACCGCCGTGCTGGCCGGTTCGCTGGCGCTGTACGCCCTGGTCGCCGACGATCTGCGCCGGGCGGCCCGGGGCGGGGCCTGACCGGTCGCCGGTCCAACCCCGCCCCCACGCTGAGCGTCAGCCGACCACCCACTTCTGGTGGGCGCCGCCCGCGTACGTGCCGATCTGGATCTGGGTGCCGTCGGCGGTGCCGGCGCCGGCGGCCTCCAGCACCTTGCCCGACTGCGGGTTGCGGATCGACCCGTCGGACTGCGGCTGCCACACCTGGGAACCGGTGCCGTTGCAGGTCCACAGCTGCACCTTGGTGCCGTCGGCGGTGCCGGCGTTGTCCACGTCCAGGCACTTGCCCAGGGCCCGATAGGTGTCGCCGACCCGGCTCCACGACTGCGCGCCGGTGCCGTTGCAGGTCCAGAGCTGCACCTTGGTGCCGTCGGCGGTGCCGGCGTTGTCGACGTCCAGGCACTTGCCACCGACGCCGGTGATCCGGCCCGATCCGCCGCCGGTGCTCGCGTACACCTCCAGCTCGTAGATGCGCGCGGCCGTATCGCTGGTGCTGGTCGGCGCGGTGATGGCCAACCGCACGTAGCGGGTGCCGGGCGCCGCGACGTCGTGCGTGGTCGTGCTCGCCGTGTTGCCGGTGACCGTGGCCCGGGTGGTCCAGGTGGTGCCGTCGGGGCTGGAGGCGACCGTGAAGTCCCGGGTATTCCAGGCGGTGTTCTCACCGCCGGCGCCGGCGTGCTTCACCACCACCCGGTTCACCGCGTGGCTGGCCCCCAGGTCCACCTGGAGGAACTTGGCGGCGCCCTTCGAGCACCACTTGTCGCCGTTGCCGCCGGCCACGCTGCCGTTGACGGCCTTGGCCGGGCCCTCGGTCGCCGAGCAGGAGCTGTCCGCGGTCGCCGTCTTGTTGAGCGCCAGGTTGGTCCCGCCGGTCGGGGGAGGGGTGACGCCCGGGATGGCGTTGAGCGTGTACCACGCCTCGGTGCTCCACAGTGACTGCCCGCTGGTCGAGGTGAACGGACGTGGTGAGCGCAGGTACACGACGTGGCCGGCCTTGCGGCCGCTGACCGCGAGGGTGACCTTCTTTCCGTCCGCCGACAGGGTCGCCGCGGTGACGGTCAACGTCTCCTCGTCGATCTTCGGGCCGCCGTAGCTGGCCGTCGGCTGGTACCGCCACTGCTTGATCTTGTAGTGCGCGGCCAGGTTGGCGGCGGTCTCCGCGGAGACCGGTTGGGTGTACTCCACCTCGAACCCGGCCGTGGTGGCCCGCATGGCGAGCATCTCGAAGGTGGTGGCGCTGTTCGGGGTCAGCTTCTGCAGACCGTACGACAGCTTGCCGGTCTGGCCCCAGTTACCGCCCGCGCCGAGCCCACCGACGTAGATGGCGCCGTCCGGGCCGACGTTGACCTCGGAGACGCCTGCCTCCAGGCCCTGGGTGAGCCGGAACAGGGCGCCCTGGTACTCGCCGTTGACCTTCTCCACGTTGGCCCTCTGCAGGCCGCCGTAGGTCACGTCCCCGATGACGAACTGGCCGGCGTACCGGCCGCTGGTCAGGTACAGCGGGGTGCTGGGCGAGTTGGAGATCTCGTTCTGCGGCATCCAGAGCACCGGCGGGGTGACCGGGTTGGCGTCGAACGGGCCGGCCGGATTCATGTAGTGGTTGAAGAACCGGCCCTGCTTGACGTGCACCAGCTTCGACGACGGCAGCCAGCCGCCCTGGTTGTCGGTGACGAAGATGCCGCCCTCCGGGCCCCAGCCGATGCCGTGCGGGGTGCGCAGCCCGCCGGCGACGTAGCTGACCGCGCCGGTGTCCTTGTTGACCTTGAGGGTGGTGCCCCGGTTCGCGGCCGGTTGCGGGTTGGTGGTCGCGCCGCCGAGGTTGATCGAGACCGACAGGTTCACGTAGAAGAACCCGTCCTGGTAGAGCAGGCCGAACGCGAACTCGTGGAAGTTCCCGCCGTACGGCCAGGTGGCGACCGTCTGAAGCTGGTCGGCCACCTCGTCGCCGGTGGTGTCCACCAGCCGGGTCAGCCGCTGCTTCTCCGAGACGTAGACCACCCCGTCGACGACCTTGAGCCCCATCGGCTCCTTGAGGCCGCCGGCGATCTTCTTGGTGGTCACGGTGCCCGGCCCGGTCGTGCCGCCGGTGTTGTTGAGGATCCACACCTCGCCGTCCTGGGAGGTGCCGGACTGGTCGCTGCCGCCCCAGGTGGAGATGACCAGCCGGCCGTCGGCCAGCCAGTCCATCCCGGTGACCTTGGGTTGGAACCCGGTGGGCCGCAGGTTGGTCAGCGTGTAGCCCGGGTGCACACCGGTCAGCGGCAGGCCGTCGCCGGGGGAGTCGGTGATCCCTTCGCACTCCTTGCGGCCCGGTGCGGTCACCCGGACCACTCCGGCGTCGGTGCTCAACGCCGAGTTCGGCACGACCACGAAGGACGACGAGCCCGGGGTCTTCCATTCCAAAGTGATCTGCTGGCCGCCGTCGCGCTCGAAGTGGTCGATGCGCAGCGGGTGCAGCCCGGCGGCGAGGGTGACCGTGCCCTCCTTGGGCGGGGTCGCGCCGTGCAGGCCGTCGTGGTTGATGACCACGGTGTTGCCGATCGTCAGCTTGGATCCGTCGTCGCTGCTCAGCCGGAACGTGTAGCTGCCGGCCTGGGTGGTGGTGATGTTGCCGAGCACCTGCGAGACGAAGTAGTTGTCGAAGCCGAAGTCGGCGGTCGACGTCCAGTTGATCGTGGACATGAGCTTGTCCACGTTCGGGGTCTGCGCGGGCTTGAGCGTGCAGATCTCGGAGAGCGGCACCTGCACGTCGAAGACGCGCAGCGTGACGCCCGGTTCCTGCTCGGGGGCGGCGCCGGCCGGGTCGGCCCAGAAGCCGGCGGCGAGGACGAGTGCGAGCGCGCCAAGGACAGGACTGCCGAATCGGCGCAGCAGCCGTGTGCCCATCGTTCCTCCAAGGGGGGAGAGGAGTGCCGACGGCCGGCGTGGAGCAGTGCCGGGGGTGGTGGCCGTCGGCCCGGCTCCGCACCGTCCTCGACGCCGACGAGTGACGATCCGGAAACACCGGGTTGATGGGCGAGACATTAAGTTGTTTCGATTGACCTGTCCATGCCTTCGCTTCGATACATCAAAAGTTCCCGATGTTCGTGCGAAAGTTCGCGGGGGTACGCCGGGAAATGCCCGGGTACGCGATGGGCTGGACCTACCGCCGCCCGCGCCGGGCGGAGCCATCGGCCCGGCTACCGGGTCTGCGGGCCGGGGTGCCGGATTTGCGGGCCGGGGTGCCGGACCTGCGGGGCGGCCCGGCTCCCCGGCGGGTCGGTCCGGCCGTGCCACGCGCGGCGGGCCGGCGACGGGCCGTCACCAGCACGACGGCGGACACGACCACGACGATCAGGCCCGGCAGCAGCCAGGGCGGCAACCCACCACCCTGCCCCGTGTCCGTGGCGCCCGCCGGGGCGCCCGTCGCGCCCGCGTCGGCGCTCGCGCCGGGGCTCGCCGACGGGGTGCCCTCGACCAGGGCGAGCAACGCCGGCTCCGGCCCGCTCGTGGGCGGCGTCCAACCGGCCGGCGCCGCCGTGCCCGGCCCCTGGTAGTCGAAGGTGACGGTGCCGCGCACCGCCTCACCGTCCGAGGCGACGGACAGGTAGCTGGCCGTGTACCGGCCCTTCGCCGGCCAGTGCGCGACGGACACCATGGCCGGAAAGCCGGTGTGGTACAGCCGCGGCTCGAAGACGCCATTGACCATGAAGTACTCCTGGACCGGCTTGTCCAGCCGCTTCGGCTCGCCGTACGACCACCCACTGTCCACCCGGGACCCGTTCGGCCCGGTGACGGTGAAGTGGGCGTTGGGGGCCGGCTTCTCGGTGAAGTACAACCCCAACCGTGTCAGCGGCTCGCGGACCACGGTGCCGGTCAGCGGGGTCGAGGTCGCCAACTGACCGTGCGCGGACGCCGGAGCGGCGGGCAGCAGCAGCGCCACCACCACGGCCATGGCCAGCGCCGCCACCGCTCGGCTCAGGACGTGACGGGCAGTGACCAGCCTCGATCGCATGCGTTCATCATGGTCATTTCCCCGCCGCCGAACAAGACGTAGAGTTCTCCTCCCCGACGATCAGTTCGACACCCGTCCCCGCGTCGTTCGGAGTCCGCCCGTGCTCGTCCGTGCCCCCGGTTTCCGCGTCCCCGCCGCCCTCGCCGCCGTCCTCGCCACCGCACTGCTCGCCACCGGCTGCGGCCAGGACGACGACCCGCCCGCGGCCACCCCCTCGACGCCGCCGACAGCCGCCGCAC
>NZ_RCVI01000195.1:0-33750 GCF_003667455.1 Micromonospora sp. CV4
GACGGTGGCCCGGTCGGTGCGGCGCCGGCCGCCGCCCCGGTCACGGTGCGCGCCGCGCGCGGCGCCGGGATGCGCGCGGCCTGGTCGGTGGTACGCGCACGGCCGGCGGCCCGGCTCGGCATCGCGGCGGTGGCGGTCGGTCACCTGGTGATGGTCGCGGTGATGTCGATGACCCCGGTCCGGCTCGGTGAGTCGCATGCCGACGCCGACGTGCTGCGACTGGTCGGCATCGTGCTGAGCCTGCACATCGCCGGCATGTACGCGTTCTCCCCGCTGGTCGGCTGGCTCACCGACCGGCTCGGCCGCCGGGTGGTGATCCTCGGTGGGGTGGGGCTGCTGCTGGCCGCCTGCGCGGTCGCCGGCACCGCCGGGCATCACACGCCCCGGCTCTCGGTGGGGCTCGTCCTGCTCGGTCTGGGTTGGTCGGGGACGATGGTGGCCGGGTCGACGCTGCTCTCCGAGTCGGTGCCGGCCGGTGTGCGGCCGAGCGTCCAGGGGCTGTCCGACCTGACCATGGGGCTGGCCGGGGCCGGCGCCGCCATGGTCAGCGGGTTTGTGATGCAGGTGGCCGGTTATCCGGTGCTCGCCCTGCTCGCGGCGGTCGCGACGGTGCCCCTGGTGGCGCTAGCGTTGCGCCCGGTGCCGACCGGGGCACCGGACGAGGAGGGCTGATCACGTGCGGCTGACCGACTTCTGGGCGCGGCTGGAGGAGGCGTTCGGCCCCGGCTACGCGGCCAGCATCGCCCGCGACCAGGTGCTGTCCCAGCTCGATGGACGCACCATCGAGCAGGCGCTGGCGTCGGGGGAGCAGACGCACGTGGTGTGGCGGGCGGTCTGCGCCGCGTATCCCGACCGAGTGCCCGCGCGACTACGCTGAGCAGCCTTTTTCCGGCTTCCGCGTGTCGCTTGTCTTGTCGTACACCTGTTCGGCTATTGTCCACAGCGGGGTGCTCGTCCACAGCTCGCGGCCCGTCGGCTGGTTTTCTGTCGGACCCAGCGCCTAGCGTGTCCGCGTGACGCGAAGCTCAGCAAAGACGCCGGCGAAGGCAGGGGTGGCAACCATGGCAGCAGGGCCTGACCGGGAGAAGGCACTCGACCTTGCTCTCGCTCAGATTGACAAGCAGTTCGGCAAGGGCTCGGTGATGCGGCTGGGGGAGCGGCCCGTCATCCAGACCGCCGTGATCCCGACCGGTTCCATCGCGCTCGACGTGGCGCTCGGCGTGGGTGGCCTGCCCCGTGGCCGGGTGGTCGAGATCTACGGCCCCGAGTCCAGCGGTAAGACCACGGTGGCACTGCACGCGGTGGCCAGTGCCCAGCGGGCCGGCGGCATCGCGGCCTTCATCGACGCCGAGCACGCGCTCGACCCGGAGTACGCGAAGGCCCTCGGCGTCGACACCGACGCGATGCTGGTCTCCCAGCCGGACACCGGCGAGCAGGCGTTGGAGATCGCGGACATGCTGATCCGCTCCGGCGCGATCGACATCATCGTGATCGACTCGGTGGCGGCCCTGGTGCCGCGCGCCGAGATCGAGGGCGAGATGGGCGACAGCCACGTGGGCCTCCAGGCCCGGTTGATGAGCCAGGCGCTGCGGAAGATCACCGGTGTGCTCAGCAACACCGGCACCACGGCGATCTTCATCAACCAGCTCCGGGAAAAGATCGGCGTGATGTTCGGCAGCCCCGAGACCACGACCGGTGGTCGGGCGCTGAAGTTCTACGCCTCGGTCCGGCTCGACGTGCGACGCATCGAGAGCCTCAAGGACGGCACCGACGTGGTCGGTAACCGCACCCGGGTCAAGGTCGTGAAGAACAAGGTCGCGGCCCCGTTCAAGCAGGCCGAGTTCGACATCATGTACGGCAAGGGCATCTCGCGCGAGGGCTCGCTGATCGACGTCGGCGTGGAGCAGGCGATCATCCGCAAGTCCGGCGCCTGGTACACGTACGACGGCGACCAGCTCGGCCAGGGCAAGGAGAAGGCCCGGGAGTTCCTCAAGGAGAACCCGGACGTGGCCGCCGAGATCGAGAAGAAGATCCTGGAGAAGCTCGGCGTCGGCGTCGGCGCGGGTGACGCCGCCGGCGGCCCGGAGTTGCCGCCGGTCGACTTCTGACCGGTCGCTGACCCATGGCAGGACGACGCGCCCGTACGGGGCGAGGCTGGGATGCCAGTCCGCCCCGTACGGGCGACGCCACCGATCCGCCCCGCCCCCGCCGGGGTCGCCGTGGCCGGTCCGAGGAGGCCGGCGCGGCCGAGCCTCCGGCGCCACCTCGCGACGAGTCGGAGGTGGCCCGCGAGATCTGCCTGCGCCAGCTCGCCGTCCGGCCACGCACCCGGGCCGAGCTGGCCGGGGCGTTGGCCAAGCGGGGCATCTCCGAGCGGGTCTCGGCCGAGGTGCTCGACCGGTACGACGAGGTCGGCATCATCGACGACGCCGCGTTCGCCCGGGCCTGGGTCTCCAGCCGGCATTCCGGGCGGGGTCTGGCCCGGCGGGCGCTCGCGAACGAGCTGCGCCAGAAGGGCGTGGACGGCGAGGTGGCCACCGAGGCGCTCGGCGAGCTGGACGAGGAGACCGAGGCGGAGACCGCCCGTGCGCTGGTGGAGCGGAAGCTGCGTACCGCGCGGGGCGAGCCCGACGCGATCTTCCGCCGGCTGGTGGGCATGCTGGCCCGAAAGGGTTACCCGCCCGGCGTGGCGATCCGGGCCGTGAAGGACGCGATCGCCGCGCAGAGCGCCGAGGCGGCCGAGTTCGCCGAGCAGATCGACGCCGACGCGCTCGCCGACGCGGAGGGCGAGCTGGAGCGGGACAACCACCCGGCCGGGTGAGCGGCCCGCTGCTCCGGGGTGAACCCGCCGCGCCGCTCGGCGATGTCCACAATCGGACGGATGCGTCACACCAGGGCCGGCCCTGGCTGGTCGAGCGTCGTCCAGGGCGGGCTTGAGCCGGGGCTGAGCAGGCCCGACACGCTCACCGGCAGGGCCTCCTCGTGGAGTTTGTCCACTCCTGTCCGGCCCGACATCAGCAGGCGGTGATGCCGCGGCTTCTCTCCGTTCGGGGGGTTTGATCATGAGTTCTTGACCAGACCGCCCCCGGCGACCTAGCCTCGCCATACAGGCTCACATTGCCCGACCAAGCGCAGGCTAAGCGCACAACATAGATCGCGTAACAAGACAGCATCACTTTGGCCAGCGCAACCGGCCATACATCGCAGCTCCGGGCAGGCCGGTCCGGAGCCGGCGCGACAACTGCACCCGGCCGCCGACGATGCCCGCGGGCACCGCCGGCGGAGAGAGCTACCCCACGGCCAGTCGCTCCGGTCGGGCGTCCAGAGCCGCAGGAGCGTGCCCTTGGCACGGTCGCTGCGGTGCAGACGTATCAGGGGAGGCGGCCATGGCGGGGCGGCACAGGTTCACCGGCGGTCCGCACGAGGTCCCGGCATGAGCACCTTCGACATCGTGCTCCTCGCCGCCGTACTCATCCTGGCCCTGGTGGTGGTCGGCGCGGTGCTCTTCGGCGTGCGGACGCTGCGGCAGGTGGGCGCGGCCCCGGTGCCGGAGGACCCGGCGTTCATCGCCGAGAAGGACCGTCAGGAGCAGTCCCTGGCCGCCCTGCGCAGCGCGGCCGACCAGGCGAACAGCACGATCGACGTGGCGAAGTCGGCGGCGTCGGCCGCCCGGGCCGAGGCCGCAGCGGCGAAGGCGGAGGCGAAGGCGGCCCGGGCCGAGGCCCGCAGGGTGCTCGACGACGCCCGCGCGGAGGCCGACACCGTTCTCGAACGAGCCCACAAGCAGGCGGAGGCGGACGCCGAGCAGTTGCGCACCACGGCCCGGCGCAGCGGCGAGCGGGAGGTCGCGGTGCTCGCCGCCACCACCCGCGAGCAAGCGGCCGAGGTGGAGCGCCGGGCGGCCCGGATGGACGAGCGCGAGCGGCTGCACACCGAGGAGGTGGAGCGGTTCGCCGAGCGGGAACGGCAGCTCACCGCCGCCCGCGCCGCCCTCGCGGCCCGCGAGTCCGAACTCACCCGGCGGGAGGCCGAACTGGCCGAGGCGGAGGAGCTGCGCCGCCGGGAGCTGGAGCGGGTTGCCGGTCTCACCGCCGAGGCGGCCCGCCTGGAGCTGATCGACGCGATCGAGACGCAGGCCAAGCGGGAGGCGGCGCTGCTGGTGCGGGACATCGAGTCCGACGCCCGCAGCACCGCCGAGCAGCGGGCCCGACACATCGTGGTCGACGCGATCCAGCGGGTGGCGAGCGAGCAGACCGCGGAGAGCGTGGTCAGCGTCCTGCACCTGCCCGGCGACGAGATGAAGGGCCGCATCATCGGCCGGGAGGGGCGCAACATCCGCGCCTTCGAGTCGGTGACCGGGGTCAACCTGATCATCGACGACACCCCGGAGGCGGTGCTGCTCTCCTGCTTCGACCCGGTACGCCGGGAGGTCGGCCGGCTCACCCTGGAGAAGCTGGTGCTGGACGGGCGGATCCACCCGCACCGGATCGAGGAGGTCTACGACCTGGCCCGGCACGAGGTGGAGGAGCTCTGCCACCGGGCCGCCGAGGACGCCCTCGTCGAGGTCGGCATCACCGAGATCCACCCCGAGCTGGTGACCCTGCTCGGTCGGCTGCGCTACCGCACCTCGTACGGGCAGAACGTGCTCAAGCACCTGGTCGAGACCGCGCACATCGCCGGCATCATGGCCGCCGAGCTGCGGCTGGACGTGCCCACCATCAAGCGGTCGGCGTTCCTGCACGACATCGGCAAGGCGCTCACCCACGAGGTGGAGGGCAGCCACGCCATCATCGGCGCCGACCTGGCCCGCAAGTACGGTGAGCACGAGGACGTGGTGCACGCCATCGAGGCGCACCACAACGAGGTGCCCCCGCAGACCATCGAGGCCGTCCTCACGCAGGCCTCCGACGCCTGCTCCGGTGGTCGGCCCGGCGCGCGCCGGGAGAGCCTGGAGGCGTACGTCAAGCGGCTGGAACGGATCGAGGAGATCGCCGCCAGCAAGCTCGGCGTCGACAAGGTCTTCGCCATGCAGGCCGGCCGGGAGATCCGGGTGATGGTCAAGCCGGACGACGTGGACGACATCGGGGCGGCCGTGCTGGCCCGGGACGTGGCCAAGCAGATCGAGGAGGAGCTGACCTACCCGGGCCAGATCCGGGTCACCGTGGTCCGCGAGTCCCGGGTCACCGAGATCGCCCGCTGACCGCCCGCGCCTGGGGGCGCGGTGCGGTTCTCCCAGTCCGTGCAGGTAACCAACGACGGCAGCAGTGACCGAAGGGCCGCCCCGAACAGTTCGGGGCGGCCCTTCGATTGGTCGGTGTGGCGCGGATCAGGCGCCGCCGCCTCCGGCACCCCCGCCGCCGCCTTCGGCCTGCGAGATGAGCGCGGCCGGAGGCAGGTTCTGGGTCGGGGTGCCGGCCGTCTTGCGGCCCCGGGCGAGCCGCCGCTGGGCGTACTGGGCCAGCTTGGACAGCGAGTAGTTCACCACGATGAAGAGCACGGCGATCACGACGTAGACCTGGATCGGGTTGCCCAGGACGCCGATGATCTGCTTGCCGATGTTCAGGGTCTCCTCGTAGCTGATGATGAACCCCAGCGAGGTGTCCTTGAGCACCACGACCAGCTGGCTGATCAGCGCCGGCAGCATGATCCGGAAGGACTGCGGCAGCAGGATCATCCGGGTGATCTGCGCGGGGGAGAGCCCGATGGCGGCGGCGGCCTCCGCCTGGCCTCCCGGCAGTCCCTCCATGCCGGAGCGGAGGATCTCCGCGATGACCACCGAGTTGTAGATGGTCAGGCCGATGACCAGGTACCAGAGGTTGTCGAAGTACAGGCCGAACTCGGGGAAGCCGCGGGCCACGAAGAAGATGGTGAGCACGACGGGCAGGCCGCGGAACACCTCGACGCAGACCCGGGTGACCGCCGACAGCAGCGTGCTCAGCCCGCGCAGCAGGTACGCCACCGGCGTCGCCGCGCCGGTGAACCGGCGTCGGGTGAGGCTCTTGAGCTGGATCCTCAGTACGGCGAGCAGCGTGCCGACCACCAGCGACGCCACGATGGCCAGCGCCGCCGCGATCAGCGTGTTCTTGAAGCCGAGGCCGATCCGGTCCCAGACGAGGGAGAAGTTCTCGTTGGAGGGGTCGACGAGCGGACCCCACAACTCCATCGAGAACTGGCCCTTCTCGTCCAGCGGCCGGTAGATCAGGAAGTAGGCCCCGACGAGCAGGACCACCCCGGCGACGAGGCTGCTGATCAGCGTGATCCGCCGCTGCCGCGGCCCGGGGACGTCGTAGAGGACGCTGGTCTGCTGACTCATCGGGCCACCGCCTGTCGCTTCTCGATCCGGTCCAGCAGGGCGCCCAGCGGCACCGTCATGATCAGGTAGCCGATCGAGATGCCGATGGCGACCGGGATGAAGGCGTAGCCCTCCGCTCCGGTGAGCTGGTCGGCCGTGGCCGACAGATCGCCGACGACCCCGAAGAAGCCGGCCAGGGCCGAGTTCTTGATCATCGCGATGATCACCGAGCCGAGCGGCACCACCGAGGCCTGCCAGGACTGCGGCAGCACCACGTGGCGCAGGTTCTGCCCGAAGGTCAGGCCCAGCGACCGTGCCGCCTCCGCCTGACCGGCGGGCACCGCGTTCACACCGGACCGCAGCGCCTCACAGACGAACGCGGCGGTGTACAGCACGAGGGCGATCAGCGCGAACCGGAAGTACGGAAGGTCGGTGCCGAGCCGCGTGAACAACGAGTCGATCACCGGGATGCGGAGAAAGTCCGCGTTGGAGCCGAGTGCCGGCAGGCCGAAGGCGGCGAAGAACATCACCACGGTCAGCGGCATGTTGCGGAAGACGTTGACGTACGCCGTGCCGACCGCCCGCAGCGGCGGCACAGGGGAGATCCGCAGCACCGCCACGATCGCGCCCAGGATCAGGGCGCCGATCGCGGCGAGGATGCAGATCTGGAGGGTGAGCCAGAAGCCACCGGCAAAGACGTCGAACTTGTCGATGAGCACGTTCACGGGTCGGTGTTCCTCCCACCCTCCAGATCGAAGGTCAGATCAGTAGCGGTTGATGGTGGGCGCCGCGCCCAGCTCCGCGCCGAACTTGCCGGCGGTGTCGTCCCAGGCCTTCTTCCAGCTACCGTCGGCGACCGCCTTCTCCAGCGTGTCGTTGATGAAGGTGCGGAAGTCGTTGTCCTCCTTCTTCACCCCGATGCCGTACGGCTCCTTGGTGAAGTTGCTGCCGGCCAGCTTGAAGGACGCCTCGTCCTTGGCGATGTAGCCGAGCAGGATGACGTTGTCCGTGGTGACGGCGTTGACCTGGCCGCCCTTGAGGGCGTCGCGGCACTTGTCGTAGGTGTCGAAGAGCACCAGCTGGGTGCCCACGTCCTTGACGTACTGCTTGATCGTCTCGGCCGGGGTGGAGCCGGTGACGGAGCAGACCTTCTTGGTGCCGTCCTTGAACGAGTCCGGACCGGTGATGGTCGTGTCGTCCTTCTTGACCAGGATGTTCTGGCCGGCCTCGTAGTACGGGCCCGCGAAGGCGATGCGCTCCTTGCGCTTGTCGTTGATCGTGTACGTCGCGGCGACGAGGTCGACGTTGCCGTTGACGAGGACGTCCTCACGGACCTTCGACGGCGTCTCGACGTACTCGATCTTGTCCTCGGGGATGCCGAGCTCCTTGACGATGATCTTCGCGATCTCGACGTCGAAGCCCTCCGGCTTGCCCGACAGGCCCTTCTGGCCGAAGCCAGGCTGGTCGAACTTGGTGCCGACCTTGATCTTCTGGGCCTTGTTCAGCTTCTCCATGGTGCTGCCGGCGGCGAAGGACTTGCTGCCGGCGCCGGTGCCCTCTCCGCCGTCGTCGCCGCCACAGGCGGTCAGGCCGAGCGCCAGAGCGGCGACCGCGGCGACTGCCGCAACGCGCTTGATACGCATACTCTTCTCCTTCTTCAACGGGGCCCGCCGGTGGCCGGCGTGCTCCACTACGAACGCCTAGTGCGTGAGGATCTTGGAGAGGAAGTCCCGGGCGCGCTCACTGCGCGGGTTGGCGAAGAACTCCGCCGGCGGGGCGTCCTCGACCAGTTGGCCGTCGGCCATGAAGATGACCCGGTTCGCGGCGTGCCGCGCGAAGCCCATCTCGTGGGTGACCACGACCATCGTCATGCCGTCCCGGGCCAGCGAGGTCATCACGTCCAGCACCTCGCCGACCATCTCCGGGTCGAGCGCGCTGGTCGGCTCGTCGAAGAGCATCGCCTTGGGCTGCATGGCCAGTGCCCGGGCGATGGCCGCCCGCTGCTGCTGGCCGCCGGAGAGCTGGGCCGGGAACTTGTCCGCCTGGTTGGCGATGCCGACCCGGTCGAGCAGGGCGAGGCCACGCTCACGGGCCGCGGTCGGCTTCTCCTTGCGGACCTTGATCGGGCCGAGGGTGACGTTCTCCAGGATGGTCTTGTGGGCGAAGAGGTTGAAGGACTGGAACACCATCCCGACCTCGCTGCGCAGCTTCGCGAGCGGCTTGCCCTCGGCCGGCAATGGCTGCCCGTCGAAGGTGATGGTGCCGGAGTTGATCGGTTCCAGTCGGTTGATGGTGCGGCACAGCGTCGACTTGCCGGAGCCGGACGGGCCGATCACGACGACCACCTCGCCCCGGCCCACCGACAGCGAGACGTCGTCCAGCACGTGCAGCGGCCCGAACCACTTGTTGACCGCGTCCAGCACGATGAGCGGTTCGCCCGTCGTCACGTCGTCCACCGTCCCTGTCGTCTCCCGGATTGGGGTCGGTTGACCCCCGGTGCGGCCACTGTAGGCGGCGTGATGTGGCGGAACGCAACCTGGCGGGTCACGGAGCGGTAACACCGGTCGCGTTCGTCGCGACGAGTCCGATTCCGGTCACCGTGCGGGCCTCATCGGTGGCGTCGACGGCGTGTTACCGAGATCATGGGGGGATGACCGAACCGGTACGCCTGACCCGGTATGCCCGTGGCGGCGGCTGCGCCTGCAAGATCCCCCCGGGCGAGCTGGAGATCATGGTCGCCGGTCTCGGCCCGGCCACCGGCACCGCGGAGCTGCTGGTCGGGTTGGACCACGGCGACGACGCGGCGGTGGTCCGTCTGGACGAGCGGACCGGCCTGGTGAGCACCGCCGACTTCTTCACACCGGTGGTCGACGACGCGTACGACTGGGGTCGGATCGCCGCGGCGAACGCGCTCTCCGACGTGTACGCGATGGGCGGTGTCCCGCTGGTCGCGCTCAACCTGCTCTGCTGGCCGCGCGACGTGCTGCCGCTGGAGCTGGCCCGCGAGGTGCTGCGGGGCGGCCAGGACGTGGCCCGGGAGGCCGGCTGCCATCTGGCCGGCGGGCACAGCGTGGACGACGAGGGTCCGAAGTACGGCCTCGCGGTCACCGGCACCGTCCGGCCGGAGGAGTTGATCACGCTCGACGCGGGCCGGGCCGGGGTGCCGCTGTCGCTCACCAAGCCGCTCGGGGTGGGTGTGCTGAACACCCGGCACAAGGCCACCGGCGAGATCTTCCCCGAGGCGGTGGCCACGATGAGCGCGCTCAACCGGGACGCCGCCCGGGCGGCGGTCGCCGCCGGCATCCGGTGCGGCACCGACGTGACCGGGTTCGGCCTGCTCGGGCACGCCTCGAAGCTGGCCCGTGCGAGCCGGCTGACGGTGGCCATCGACACCGCGCGGGTGCCCTACCTGGCCGGTGCGCGGGAGGCGCTGCGCGACGGGTACGTCAGCGGCGGCAGCCGGCGCAACCTGGAGTGGGTCACCCCGTGGACCGACTTCGGGGCCGTGGGCGAGGACGAACGGCTGCTGCTGGCCGACGCGCAGACCTCCGGCGGCCTGCTGGTCGCCGGTGAGCTGCCGGGCGCGCCCGTGGTGGGGGAGCTGCTGCCCCGCGGGGAGCACCGGGTCGTCCTGCGCTGACGAGGGGCGCCACAACCGGGTTGGGACACGCGCCGCCGGTGGTGCGGCGGGCGCACCATACCCGATAAACTGTCACCTTCCCGCTACTCTGAGCATTGGCGGTCAGGGAAATTTTGCCCGGAATGGTCACAGACCGGTAACTTGCCCCCGGCTGAGGTCATATGCCCCCCACCATCGTCAGTAAGGCCCGATCCGGAGGCCGGTGGGACGAACGCAGCGAGGAGGCGGAATGACCGAGCTGTGGAACTGGAGAATCGACCGGGTACGACCCGTGGAGGTCTACCCGGCGCTGGCCGAGGCGCTCGGCCGAGTGGTGATGCCGTTGGCGGTGGCCGACCCGGCCCGGCTGCCGGCGTACGCAGTGGTCTGCGACGTCTGGCAGGCGCCGGGCGAGTTCGCGACGATGGTGGACTGCTACGGGGTGCCCGAGCGGCTTCCCGAGCACGCCAGCATCGCCGCGCTGGCCCGTCTGCTGGACCGCAACTGCCTGCTGCGCGACGACACGCTCGACGCGGGCCGGCACCTGCTCGTCGCGCCGGACGGCACGGTCCGCCCGGTGCACTTCGACATCCGGGACACGGACGACGGCGAGGTGCTCAGCGGGCAGCGGCTCTGCACGCTGGCCGACCCGGGCTGCCGGGGCTGGTCACAGTGTCACCGCTCGCGCTGGGCGCCCGACACGATCGCTCCGGCGCTCGCCGCGGCCTGACCCCGACCGGGCGAGGTCAGCCCGGTGGGCGGGCGCGCTGGTGGTCAGCCGCGGCTCGCGGCGGTGGCCGGCCGGTCCGCGGCGGCGGACCCGGCCCCCCGGACCACCAGCTGGTCGAGCAGGGTGCGGGTGGCCTCGGTCACGGCGGCCACCGCGGCGTCGAACGCGGCGGCGTTGTGCGCGGCGGGCGCCCGGAATCCCGAGATCTTCCGGACGTACTGCAACGCCGCGGCCTCGATGTCCGCGTCGGTCACCTGCGGGGTGAACGGCTCACGCAGCGTCTTGATGCTCCGGCACATGTGACACTCCTCGTCTGTCTCTGTCGACACCCCGGTTGCCACCGGCGGTGCCGGCGGCCGCACCGACGGTGACATTGAGTCGATATTTGTCTATCCTGGTCACGGACCAGAGCCTTTCGAGCCATTGTCGCCGCTCGCGCTCCCGCGCCCCGGGCCCCCGGAGACTCATTGTGGACCATGCCCCCACCCGTTCATCCCGTCCCGCGCTCGACGATCTGAGGCGTAGCCTGCACACCCCGCTGGAGCGGATCGCGGTCGAGCATGCCGACCTGGTCGCCACGGTCCGGCAGCGCGTCCTCGCCGGTGAGTCGATGCCCTCGGGCGCCGTTCCCGTCGCCGCCTTCAACTCGTCCATCTGATCGATGGCCTGCCGGTGCGGCTCGCCCGGGTCGGGCGGATCCTGCCGGCGGATCAGCCAGTTCGTGCTGAAGGTGCACAGCAGGTGCGACCTCAGCTGCGACCACTGCTACGTCTACCAGCACGCCGACCAGACCTGGCGTGGCCGACCGGTCCGGATGCCACCGGCCACCGTCCGGGCCGCCGCGAAGCGGATCGCCGAGCACGCGCGCGAGCATGACCTGCCGGTCGTGCACGTGGTGCTGCACGGCGGCGAGCCACTGCTGCTGGGCGCGGCCGGGCTGCGCGAGGTGTTGGCCGACCTGCGGGCGGTGATCGCCCCCTGGACGCGGCTCGACCTGCGCATCCAGACCAACGGCGTGCTGCTCGACGAGGAGCTGTGCGGTGTGCTGGTCGACCACGACGTGCGGGTCGGCGTGTCGTTCGACGGCGACCGCGCCGCCAACGACCGGCACCGCGTTTTCGCCCACGGCGGCAGCAGCCACGACCACGTCCGGCGGGCCCTGGCCCTGCTCCGTCAGCCCGCTCATCGCGCCAGCTACGCCGGCATCCTGTGCACCGTCGACGTCCGCAACGATCCCGACCGGGTGTACGAGGCACTGCTGGCCGAACACCCGCCCCGGGTCGACCTGTTGCTGCCGCACGCCACCTGGGACCGCCCTCCGGACCGCCCTGGCGACACGGCCACCCCGTACGCCGACTGGCTGGGGCGGATCCACCGGCGGTGGGTGGACGACGGGCGGCCCGTGTCGATCCGGCTGTTCGAGGCGCTGCGCCCGGGTGGAGGCGGCACCGAGGCGTTCGGCCTCGCCCCGGCCGACGTGCTCGTGGTCGAGGCGGACGGCACCTGGGAACAGGTCGACTCGCTGAAGACCGCGTACCACGGCGCGGCCGGCACCGGATTCGACGTGTTCGGTCAGTCGGTCGACGAGGCCGCCCGGCACCCGGGGGTCACCGTCCGACAGGCCGGCGTGGCGGGGCTCAGCGCCACCTGCCGGGCCTGCCCGGTCGTCGACCGGTGCGGTGGTGGCCTGTACGCCCATCGTTGGCGCACCGGCTCCGGGTTCGACAACCCCTCGGTGTACTGCGCCGACCTGCGCCGCCTGATCGACACGGTGGCCGCGTACCCGCCACCGGGCCACGCCGCCGGCTCCGCGCCGCCCGAGCGGGACGACTGGCCCGTCGACGAGCTGCTGGACGAGCTGGCGACCGGGCACGAGTCGGAGCGGACCCTCGACCTGCTCGCCGCCACCCAGCTCTCCATCACCCGGGCGCTGCTGGCGGCCTGGCGGGAGAAGACCGGCCCCACCGCCGCCTGGGAGCTGCTCGCGCACCTCGACGGCGCGGCGCCGGACGCGGTCCGGGCGGTCCTGACCCACTCCTTCGTCCGCCCGTGGCTGGTGCGCCGCCTCGGCCCGTCGACCCGGTCCGGGCCACCCCGGGCCGCCGACCCGCTGCCGGCGTTGGCCGTCGTCGCCGCCCTCCGGGCGGGCGTCCCGGCCGCGCTGAGCGTCCCGGTGCGGGCCGGCACGATCATGCTGCCCACGCTCGGCAGCCTGGCGTTGCCGTACGCCGGCGGGAAGAGTGTCGACGTGACCGTCCTGCCGGGCGGGTTCCGGGTCGGTGACGGTCCGGCGGAGCAGGTGGTGTCCCTCGACCCGGCCGGGCCACCGCCGGCCGGCTGGCGACCCACGCGCCGCGTGCCGGTACCCGGTCGCCACCTGCTCATCGAGGACGGCGACCCGCACCGGGACTGCTACGGCCAGCCGGTCGCGTCCCGTCTGGACGACGGGGCCGCCCGAGCGTTGGGCCGTACCCTGGCGGACGCCTGGGGCGTCGTGCACCGCGACGTGCCGGCCCACGCGGCGGCGCTCGACGCCGGTCTGCGCGCCGTCGTGCCGCTGACCCCCGACCCGACGAGACCACTGCGGAGCGCCACCGCCCGGGACGCGTTCGGCGCGGTCGCCGTCACCCCCACCGCGGACCCGGAGGCGATGGCGGTGCTGCTCGTGCACGAGTGGCAGCACGCGAAGCTAGGTGCGGTGCTCGACCTGTACGACCTCGTCGAGCCGGACTCGGCCACCCGGATCCGGGTGCCCTGGCGCCCGGATCTCCGGCCACCCGAGGGCGTGCTCCAAGGGGTGTACGCGCACCTGGCGGTGACCCAGGTGTGGCGGTCCCGGGCGGACGCCGACCGGCCCGAGCATCAGGACGCGCCGGCGCACGCGGCCCGCTACCTGTCGTGGACGCGGGACGGCGCCGACGCGCTCCTGGCCAGCCGCACGCTCACCCCGGCGGGGGACCGGTTCGTCGGGCGGCTGCGGCACGCCCTGGAGGAGACCCGTGTCGGGCCCGGATGAGCCACGCCACCTGCCCGCGCTCGACCGCCCCCGCCTCGCCGAGGACCTGCGGGCGTTGGGCGTCCGTGCCGGTGCGTGCCTCCTCGTGCACTGCGGCCTACGTCGGGTGGGCCCGCTGGAGCAGGGCCCCTCGACGCTGGTCGGCGCGCTGCGCGACGTCCTCGGCCCCGCCGGCACGCTGCTGGTACCCACCCAGACCGACGGCAACTCGACCACCTCCCGGACGTACCTCGCGGCCACCGACGGTATGGACGCGGCGCAGCGCGCCCGGTACGAGGCGGCCCTGCCGGGCTGGGACCGCCGGACCACCCCCTCGCAGCGGATGGGGGTGCTCGCCGAGTTCGTCCGGTGTGCCCCCGGCGCGGCCCGCAGCGACCATCCGCAGACCTCGTTCGCCGCGCTCGGCCCCCGGGCGCGGCAGCTCACCGACGGCCACGACCTCGACTGCCACCTGGGCGAACGCTCACCGGTGGGCGCCCTGTACGCGGCGGACGGCCAGGTTCTGCTGCTCGGCCTCGGCTACGAGGCTTGCAGCGCGCTGCACCTGGCCGAGTACCGCCTGCCGGTGCCGCCGCCGGAGCGGGACTACCGCTGTTTCCGGCTCGTCGACGGGCGTCGGGTCCGCCTCGACTTCCGCGCCCTCGACCTGGACGACAGCGACTTCCCGAAGGTGGGGGCCGCGCTCGACGCCGAGCCGTTCGTCCGGCACGGCCCGGTCGGCCACGCGCACGCACGACTCCTGCCCCTTCGCGCCACTGTGGACTTCGCGGTCGGCTGGTTCGCCGCGAACCGCTTGGCGGTCCGCCGTTGACGCGGGGACTACGCTGATGTTCCGGCCGCGTGGGGAGGGCGGAGGGGTTGCGGTGAGCACAATGGACGCACCCTCCGGCGCGCGCGCCCCACTGTTCTTCCTCAGCTACTCCCTGCCGCCGATCCACTGGGCCACCGGCAACCCCGCCGAGAACATCTCCCGCTTCTACAAGGACCTGTCGGTCCACGTCAGCGAGCTGGTCGGCCCGGTGACCGGCGTGGACCCGGGCTTCCTGGACAGCTCCATGGCGGGCGGGGAGCGCTGGAACCCGGAGCTGCTCCAGGCCGCCGGCACCTGCCAGGTCTTCGTTCCGCTGGTGTCCAGCGCCCTGCTCGGCAGCGACTGGTGCGGCCGGGAGTGGGACGCCTTCTCCCGTCGGCGGATCGTTCCGCGCCCCGGCGCCTCCTCGGCGCACGAGACGGCGATCGTGCCCGTCACCTGGTCACCGACGAACGGCACGCCACTGCCACGGGTGCTGCGCGACATCCAACGGTTCACCCCGACCGCGATGCCGGATCCCGACATCGCGGTGCACTACCAGCGGGATGGGGTCTACGGCTTGTTGACCATGCAGTGGGAGAACGCGTACCGGGCGGTGGTCTGGCGGCTCGCCCAACGGATCGTGGCCATCCACCGGTCGTACGTGGTGGAGCCGTGGGTCCCGTCGAGCGTGGACGAGCTGTGCAACCGGTTCGCCGAGGAACCCGGATGAGCCCGCCGGCGAGCCGACGCCGGGCGGCGGCCCGGGGGACGTACTTCTTCCTCAGCTATGCCCACTCCGCGCCGCCGCAGGGCGCCCGGGCCGACTCCGACGTCTGGGTGGGCCAGTTCTTCGCCGACCTGACCGCGGAGGTGACCCGGCAGGCGCGGCCGGTGGCCGGCATGCGGATCGGGTTCTTCGACCAGCACATCCCGTTGGGCGCCGACTGGAAGGCGGCCCTCGCGGAGGCGCTCGGCGACGCGGAGGTCTTCGTCCCGCTCTACTCGCCCGGCTACTTCAGCCGCCCGTGGGCGTTGGGGGAGCAGGAATCCTTCCGGGCCCGGCTGGCCGCCGCCGGGTCGGCCCGGGCCGCCGCGGGCCACCTCAACCCGGTGCTGTGGATCCCCTTCCCGCCGTGGGAGACCCATCCGGAGCTGGACGGCGCCCTGGACCTGGGGCGGGACGTCCCGGAGTACGCCGAGAACGGCCTGCGTGCACTCTGCATGTTGGCCTCCTACCGGGCACAGTACGAACTCCTGTTGAGCCGGCTGGCCGGTCGGATCGTGCACACCGCCGAGCGGCGTCCGCTGGGCCCCTCCCGGGCGCCCGGCCTGGACGAGGTCACCCGCCCGGGGCCGACCGACCCGGATTTCGTCGTCGCCGTCCTGGCCCCCACCCGGGACCGCCTGCCCACCGACCGTGATCCCGCCGGCTACGCCGCCAGCGGCCGGCTCTGGCGGCCGTACGGCCGACGTCAGGAGCTGCCCGCCGCCGAGTACGCGGCCAGCACCGCCGAGCGGCTCGGGTTGTCGGCGCGCACGGCCGACTTCGCGCAGGCCGCCGGGCTGCTCGAACGCCGACCGGCCGTGCTCCTGGTCGACCCGTGGATCGTGGCGGCGCCGGGTGCGCTCGGCAGCGTCGAAGGCCTGCTGCACGGCCTACGGGAGTGGGTCGTCCCGCTCGTGGTCACCGACGACGGCGACGCCCAGGACGCCGCGCGTTGGGCCACCGAGGTGACGGAGCTGCTGCACGACGCCGGTCTGCCCCAGGTGAAGCAGGCGTGCACCATGCGGGAGTTCGTCGACCTGATGCCGGCGCTGGTGACCGAGGCCCGCCGCCAGTTCCTCAAGCACGCCCCGGTCGCCACCTTCCCCCCGCCACCGGAGCCGGTGCCCAGCCTGCGCGACGCGCCGCCCGCTCCCGGCCCGGCGAATCCGCCCGCCCCTGCGTCCCCGCCCGATGATCCGGCGACACCGCGTCCCCACGGAGAGACCCCATGAGCAACGATCGCGAAGGCCAGGTCGTCACCTTCTACTCGTTCAAGGGTGGGACGGGCCGGACGATGGCGCTGGCCAACGTGGCCTGGATCCTGGCGGCCAGCGGACGGCGGGTCCTGGTCGCGGACTGGGACCTCGAGTCACCCGGCCTGCGCCGCTTCTTCCATCCCTTCCTCGACGCCGAGGCGATCCAGGGCACCAGCGGCGTCATCGACCTCATCCGCGACTACGAGTGGGAGACCACCCGGGCCGACGACCGCCCCGAGCGGTGGATGGAGCAGTACGCCCGGGTCGGCCGCCACGCGTTCTCGCTGCGCTGGAGCTTCCCGGACGGCGGCGGCCTCGACTTCCTCTCCGCCGGCCGGCAGAACAGCGACTACGCCGTCTCGGTGAGCGGGCTGGACTGGGACAACTTCTACAACCGGCTGGGCGGGGCGCAGTTCTTCGAGGCGCTGCGGGCGGACATGAAGCGGCAGTACGACTTCACCCTGATCGACAGCCGGACGGGGCTGAGCGACGTCGCCGACATCTGCACCCTGCACCTGCCGGACACCCTGGTCGACTGCTTCACCCTCAGCGACCAGGGCATCGACGGCGCGGCCCGGGTCGCGCACTCGGTGCGGGACCGCTACCGGCGGCGGGACATCCGGGTCCTGCCGGTGCCGATGCGGGTGGACCAGGCCGAGAAGGAGCGCGCCGAGGCGGGCCGCCTGCTGGCCATGCGCAGGTTCGCCGGGCTGCCCACCGGGATGACGGAGGCGGAGCGGCGCCGGTACTGGGCGGCGGTGGAGGTCCCGTACCGGCCGTTCTACGCGTACGAGGAGACCCTCGCGACGTTCGGCGACCCGCCCGGCTCGCCGACGTCGCTGCTGGCCGCGTTCGAGACGTTGACCGGGATCCTCACCGACGGTGCGGTGACCGCGCTGCCGGTGATGGACGAGTCGGTGCGGGAACGGGGCAAGGCCCGTTTCCGCCGGCGCACCGAGGCGATCGACGACCAGATCGTGCTCCGTTGCGCCCCGGAGGACGCTATCTGGGCCGAGTGGCTGGAGCGGGTGCTCAGCTCGGCCGGGATGCGGGTGGTGGACCCGGGGTCCGCCGTCGGGTCCGCCGGTACGCCCGCCCCGCGCACGCTGACCGTGGTCTCGCCGGCCTACGTGGCGACGCCGTCCGGTGGCCTGCCGGCGCGCGACACGAGCACCGGCTCCACGGCCCTGGCCGTGTACGTCTCCGACCTGCGCCCGTTGGCGGAGTTCCCCGCCCAGAGTTCGACCAACCTGGTCAACGTGAGCGCCGCGACGGCGGTGGAGCGGGTGTTGCGGCTGGTCGGCCGGCCGGTGCCGTCGTCGGCGGACGGCCCGGCGGGCGGGGGCGCCCGCTACCCCGGCGCCGAGCCGTTGATCTTCAACGCGCCCAACCGGAACGCCCGCTTCACCGGCCGCGAGGACGACCTGGCGCAACTGCGCGCGCAGTTGCAGAGCGGGGGCAGCGCGGTGGTGCTGCCGGTCGCTCTGCAGGGCATGGGCGGCGTCGGCAAGACGCAGGTCGCCCTGGAGTACGTGCACCGGTTCAAGGCGGCCTACGACGTGGTGTGGTGGATCGTCGCGGACCCGCCCCAGTTCGTCGACACGGCCCTGGCCGACCTCGCCGGTCGGCTCGGCATCGCCGCCGGGCCCACCCTGCCCGACACCGTCCGGTCGGTGCTCCAGGTGCTGGGCCGGGGCGAGCCGTACGAGCGGTGGCTCGTCGTGCTCGACAACGCCGAGGAACTCGACCAGATCGAGCCGTTCCTGCCGCAGGGCCCCGGGCACGTCCTGCTGACCTCCCGCAACCGCGCCTGGGGTGATCGGGCGAACCCGATCCAGGTCGACGTCTTCGACCGCACCGAGAGCGTCGCGCACCTCGCCCAGCGGGTGCCCACGATCAGCGCCGAGGAGGCCGACCGGGTCGCCGAGGCGCTCGGCGACCTGCCGATCGCGGTGGCCGCCGCCGGCGCGTGGCTCGCCGACACCGGCACGTCGGTCGCCGACTACCTGCGGCAGATCGAGCGCCACGGCCCCAGCGCGCTCTCCGTGGAGGCCACCTGGGACCTGTCGTTGAACCGGCTGCACGATCAGGCGCCCGCCGCGTACCGGCTGTTGCAGCTCTGCTCGGTGCTCGCCCCGGAGATCGCGCTCGACCTGATCTACAGCGACGAGATGGCGGCGGCCCTGGTGCCGTTCGACCCGTCGGTGTCGGAGCGGCTCGTGCGCGGCGCCCTGATCCAGCAGATCAACCGGCTGGCGCTGCTCAAACTCGACGTCCAGGGCGGCCGGGTCCAGGTGCACCGACTCCTGCAGGCGGTCGTTCGGGACCGGATGACCGACGACGAGATCGCCACCGCGCGGCACCAGGTGCACCTGGTGCTGGCCGCGTCCCGGCCACGCGGCGACGTGGACGACCCCACCACCTGGCCCCGGCTGCGCATGCTCTGGCCGCACCTCGAGGTCTCCGAGGCGGTGACCTGCCCCGACGAGCCGGTGTGTCAACTGCTGATCGATCGGGTCCGCTACCTGTGGCAGCGCGGCGGTCTGGAGCAGGCCGACGGGTTCAGCCAGCAGGTGGACGACACCTGGTCCGCACGGCTGGCCGACCTGGACGACGAGGGTGCGGCCACGGCGCTGCGTCGACAGTTGCTGCACCTGCGATTCAACCGGGCGAACATCCTGCGCAGCCTGGGCCGGTTCGACGACTCCCGGGACCTGGACGAGGCGGTGCTGGCCGAGCAGCGCCGGCTGTTGGGCCAGTTGCACCCGCACACGCTGATGACCGCCGGCAGCCTCGCCGGTGACCTGCGGGCGCTCGGCCGGTACGCCGAGGCGCTGGAACGGGACCGGTCCACCTACGCCTCCTGGCTCCAGGTGTTCGGCGAGGACCACCCGCGGACGTTGAGCGCGGCCAACAACCTCGCCGTCTCGTACCGGCTGGTCGGCGACTACCGGTCGGCCCGCCGCTGGGACGACGAGGTGCACCAGCGGCGGCGACTGGTGCTCGGCCCCACCAACCCGTACACGCTGATCTCGGCCGTCCGCCTGGGCAGCGACCTGCGCGAGGCCGGCGAGTACGAGAGGTCGGCCACCCTGCTGCGCACCGTCCACGACGCGTACTGCGAGGTGCTCGGTCCCGACGACGCCCTCTCCCTCGGCGCCCAGGTCAACCTGGCGGTGTCGCTGCGCAGCGCCGGGCGGGCGGGCGAGGCCGCCCCGATGTTCGAGACGGCCTACCGGAAGCTCGACGAACGCTTCGGGCCGGACAACCCGGACACGGTGGCGTGCCGGTCGAGCCGGGCGGCGAACCTGCTGGCCGTCGGCGACGCGGCCCGGGCGCTGACCGAGATGATCGCGGTCACGCAGGCGTACGAGGAGGATCTGCGCCTCGGCGCCACCCATCCGCACACCCTGGCGACGTTGAGCAACATCTCCGCCGTCGAACGTGCGGTCGGCCGCCGGTCGGCGGCCCTCGCGTCGGCCAGTCGCGCGGTGAGCGAGCTGCGCAAGGTGCTCGGCCCCGATCACCCGCACACCCTGGCGGCCGAGGTGAACCAGGCGGTGTGCCTCGCCGAGGACGGCGAGTGGGTGCCGGCGCGGGACCGGCTGCGGGAGACCGCCGACCGGCTGTCCCAGGTGATCGGCGCGGATCATCCCGACACGCTGCGCTGTCTCGGCGATCTCGCACTGGTGTCGAGGCGCGCCGGCGACGGCGCTCCCGCCGAGGCCGTCACCGCGGTGGCCGACCGACTGGCCGAGGTGATCGGCCAGGAGCATCCGACCGTGCAGACCCTGCGGGAGCGGCGGTTCATCGTCCGGGTCATCGACCCGCACCCGTTCTGACCGAGGGCGGGACGCGGCCCGGCGGGCGCTCCGGCCCTCCGGGCCGCCGTCGTGGCCGGGGTGCGGCTCGGGCTCAGAGCCGCGGGCTGGCCGCGAGCTCCGGTGTGGCCAGCCACGCCAGGGTCTGCGGCAGGATCTCCACCGCGCCGAAGTGCGCGGCGCCGGCCTGCACCTGGACCTCGGCGTGTGGGATCTGCGAGGCGAGCCACCGGGAATGCTCCACCGGCGAGAAGCGGTCCTGCTCGCCGTGCCACAGCCGGACCTGCGCGCGGATGGCGCCGAGGTCGAATCCCCAACCCCGCCGCATCGCCAGCACGTCGTCGATCCAGCCCTCGGGGCCGTGCCGCAGCGCCTCGGCGTACATGTCGGTCAGCAACCGGCGGATCGCGACGTCGTCGACCACCCGGATGTCGGCCTCGGGCAACTGGGGGCGGAGGAACTCCAGCAGCGTCATCGGGTCCCGCCGGGCCTGCTCCGCACGGACCTTCAGGTTGAGCGTGAGTTCGGCCAGGTCCTCGTCGGCCTGCCCGTAGTCCTCGACGTTGGTCTCGGACATGCCGGCGTACCAGTCCAGGTCGGGTGCGCCCGCCGGGGCGAGCCCCACCAGCACGGCGGCCCGGGTGACCCGGTCCGGCAGCAAGGCGGCGCAGGCCAGCGCGTGCGGGCCGCCGCCGGAGCGGCCCACCACCGCGAACCGCTCGATGCCGAGGTCATCGGCGATGGCCGCCACGTCGGCCGCCGCGTCGGCGACCCGACGGCCCTCGTGCCGGCAGGAGTCGCCGTAGCCGGGCCGGTCGTAGCAGACGAGTTGCACGCCGAGGCGGTAGAGGACGATGCCGCGTGGGCGGGGGCCGCTGCGGCTGCCCGGTGTGCCGTGCAGCAGGAAGACCGCGGGCCCGTCCGGCGAGCCGGAGGTCTCCACCGCGAGGCGCCGCCCGTCCGGAGTGACGACGGAGTGCTGTGCCGCATGTTGTCGCGTCACGGTTGCCTCCCGCGGGTCGTCATGTGCTCCCCGAGTACGGAGCCGCGCATCGGCGGCAGCGAGTGCAAAGCCCCCAAAATCGCCCAGAACACATTCTTGTTGTGCAGCGTACTGCCCGCCGTGGGCCCCCGCCATGGGCCACCGGGCCAATGCCGGTCGGCTGAGCCCGCCGACCGGGCCGCTACCCTGGTAGCCCGAGGGGAAGGGGCACCAAGAGGGTGGCTAGGACCTACAACGTCGTGACGTACGGCTGCCAGATGAACGTGCACGATTCCGAGCGCATCTCCGGTCTGCTCGAACAGGCCGGATACGAACGCGCGGCGCCGGCCGACGACACCCCCGACATCGTCGTCTTCAACACCTGTGCGGTGCGTGAGAACGCCGACAACCGGCTCTACGGCAACCTCGGTCGCCTGCGCCCCGTCAAGGACAAGCACCCCGGGATGCAGATCGCGGTCGGCGGCTGCCTGGCCCAGAAGGACCGCGGCGACATCGTCCGCAAGGCGCCCTGGGTGGACGTGGTCTTCGGTACGCACAACATCGGCGCGCTGCCGGTGCTGCTGGAGCGGGCCCGGCACAACGCCGCCGCCGAGGTGGAGATCCTGGAGTCGCTGGACGTCTTCCCGTCCACGCTGCCCACCCGGCGCGAATCCACGTACGCCGGCTGGGTCTCGATCTCGGTGGGCTGCAACAACACCTGCACGTTCTGCATCGTGCCCGCCCTGCGGGGCAAGGAGAAGGACCGCCGCCCCGGCGACATCCTCTCCGAGGTGCGCGCCCTGGTCGACGAGGGCGTGCTGGAGGTGACCCTGCTCGGGCAGAACGTCAACTCCTACGGTGTCGAGTTCGGCGACCGGTACGCGTTCGGCAAGCTGCTGCGCGCCTGCGGCGACATCGACGGGCTGGAGCGGGTCCGGTTCACCAGCCCGCACCCGAAGGACTTCACGGACGACGTGATCGCCGCGATGGCCGAGACGCCGAACGTCTGCCACTCGCTGCACATGCCGTTGCAGTCCGGCTCCGACGACGTGCTCCGGGCGATGCGCCGGTCCTACCGGTCCGACCGCTACCTGGGGATCATCGAGAAGGTCCGGGCGGCGATGCCGGACGCGGCGATCACCACCGACATCATCGTCGGCTTCCCGGGTGAGACCGAGGCCGACTTCCAGCGCACCCTGGACGTGGTTCGCGAGGCGCGGTTCTCCTCGGCCTTCACCTTCCAGTACTCCAAGCGTCCCGGCACTCCCGCCGCGACAATGGACGGCCAGCTGCCGAAGCAGGTCGTGCAGGAGCGCTACGAGCGGCTGATCGCCACCGTGGAGGAGATCACCTGGGCGGAGAACAAGCGCCTGGTGGGGGAGACCGTCGAGGTGCTGGTCGCGGTCGGCGAGGGTCGCAAGGACGAGCGGACCGGACGGATGTCCGGCCGGGCGCGCGACGGCCGGCTGGTGCACTTCGCGACCACGGCGCCCGACGGCGGGTCGCTGGCCGACCAGATCCGGCCGGGAGACGTCGTGCACACCGCGGTGACGTACGCCGCCCCGCATCACCTCAACGCCGACGGCGCGCCACTGTCGCACCGGCGGACCCGGGCCGGCGACGCCGCCGAGGCCGGCCGCTCCCCGCGTACGCCCGGGGTGTTGCTGGGCCTGCCCACGATCGGCGCCCCGGCGGTCGCGCCCGCACCCACCAGCGGCTGCGCCGCCCACTGACGGAGTAGGGAGGGGCCTCTCGTCGTCGCCGAGCGACAACGAGAGGCCCTCCCTGCTGTGCGCCGCTCGGACCGCGACCCGGCGGCCCCGGCGGCTCAGCAGCCGGTGCCGTTGAGCTTCACGGTGCCCGGGCTGCTGGCGGCCCCGTTGGCGGTGAAGCCCACCGTGACCGAGCCACCCGCCGCCAGGGACGGGGCGTGGCTCGGGGCCGCGGCGGTGACCGTCGTGCCGGACTGCGTGACGGTGGCGTTCCAGCCGCTGCCCAGCGTCACCCCGGACGGCCAACTCCAGGTCACCGACCACGGATTCACCGCGGCCGTGCCGGTGTTCCGCACGGTCAACTCTCCCTGGAAGCCGCCCTGCCAGGCGTTGACCTGCCGGTAGGTGGAGGTACACGCGCCGGTCGGCGGGTTCGTCGGCCCACCCGTCGGCCCACCCGTCGGCCCACCCGTCGGTCCACCGGGGCCGGTGCCGCCGGTCGGCGCGATCAGGTACGGCTGGAGGATCGCCTGCTTGGTGGTGTTGATGCTGGTCCAGTCGTCCAGCGCGATGCCGCCGGTGTCGCCGGAGTTCGGGTTCCACGACCAGTAGGTGAAGGACATTCCGGTGACCCCGGTGCCGGTGTACGCCATCAGCCGCTCCAACCACACCCGGTCCTTCGGGTCGGCGAGGGTGCTGCCGAACTCTCCCATCATGATCGGGGCGATGTTCTGCTTGTAGAGGTAACCCCAGTACCGGTCCCAGATCGCCGGCATGTTCGCCGGGTAGTCCGGGGCGTCGAACCAGCTCTGCCGGTAGACCGACGTGGCGTACTCGTGCGGTGAGTAGACGAGCCGGTTCGCCACGCTCAGCCGTACCGGGAACTCACCGGCCTTGGACAGGTTCCCACCCCACCAGCCGCAGTCCTCGTCGTTGCTCGGGTCGTTGTCCCAGACGTTGGAGAGGCCGCCACTCGGGCAGCTCACCCCCTCCACGAAGATCAACCAGTTGGGCTGGACACCGAGGATCGCGTTGCCGGCCCGCTCGGCGGCGAGCCGCCAGTCCCGCGCCGGGTCGCCACAGCCCCAGCAGGCGCCGGTGGCCGCCGGGTTGGTGCCCTCGGCGTGCGGCTCGTTGTGCAGGTCCGCGCCGATCACCGTGGGGTTGCCCGCGTACCGTTGGGCGAGCATCTTCCAGTCGTTGATCCAGGTCGCCTCGGAGACGGTCGAGGTGTACCAGAGCGGGGACTGCCCCGCCGACGTCGGCCGGTGTCGGTCGAGGATGACCCGCATCCCCTTGCTTCCGGCGTAGTCGATCACCTTGTCCAGGATCTGCAACGGGGAGAGCCCGACCAGGTCCGGATTGACGAAGTCGTTGATCCCGCTGGCGGTCGCGCCCGGCTTCAGCGCGTCGTTCGAATACGGCACGCGCAACGTGTTGTAGCCGAGCCGGGCCATCGTGTCGAGCTGCCCCCGCCACGGGTTGCTCGACCACAGCCCGTGGAAGGTCTTGTTGTCGGTCTCCATGCCGAACCAGTTGATGCCGGTCAGCCGGACCGTGGTGCCGGCGCTGTCCACGATCTGGTTGCCGCTGGTGTGCAGGTACCCGGTGCCGGTTCCAGCGGCGGCGGCCGGGCCGGTGCTGACGGCGGCGGCGATGAACACGCCGGCCGCGGCGGTGGCGAGCGCGGTCAGCGCGCCGCCCAGTGCGGTGGGACGGAACATGCGAGCTCCACTTCGGAGGCCCGGCGCCGGCCGTGGGCGGCGCGGGCGGGCGGCCGTCCGCACGTCACGGTCCCGATGGGGTACGCGGACAGTGCGCGACGGTCGAGGTCACGCGGACGGGGACACTCGCGCAAGCTCACCGACGACCCCCGACAGCGGTGTCCCGCCGTCGTCGCCCTCGTGCCGGTGGCCCAACCTGGCTCCGTCGCCCATTCTCATCAGCCCAGGTCGATGCGTCAACAAGGCGGGCCGCCTGCCCGCCGCCTCAGCCCGACCGCCTGCCCCGCCCGCCGCCCGGCCGCCGGCCAGCCTGCCCGCCAGCCCGCATGATCGTGCCCGATCCTGGATGTAGTGGTCTCGCCGCCTGTTGATGCCACTACAACCATGATCGAGCGCGACCGCGGGCGTGGGCCGCGGGCCGCGGGCCGCGGGGTGTGGGGTGTGGGTGGATACGCCGGAGCCCCGGTCCCGTGGGGGACCGGGGCTCCGGAAGGCTCAGGTCAGCCGGCCTGCTCGGCGAGCTGGAGGAACTGCCGCTTGGCGGCGAGGGCCTGCTCGGCCTCCTTGATCCGGCGAGCGTCCCCGGCGGCCTGCGCCCGGGCGAGCCGGTCCTCGGCCTCCGCCACCTGCGACCGCATCTGGGCGAGCAGCGGGTTGTCCTCCTTGGTGGTCCGGCGCCACGCCGAATCCATCACCTCGCGGACCTTGTCGTCGATGACGCGCAGCCGGCGCTCCAGCCCGGACGCGGCCTCCCGGGGCACCCGACCGGCCTCGTGCCACTGGGCCTGGATCTCCCGCAGCTTGGCCTGGGCGCCCTTCGGGTCGGCGTCGATGTCCAGTGCCTCGGCCTCGGCCAGCAGAGCCTGCTTGCGCTCCAGGTTGGCGCGCTGCTCGTTGTCACGGGCGGAGAAGACCTCGCTGCGCCGGCTGAAGAAGGCGTCCTGCGCGGCCCGGAACCGTTCCCAGAGCTTCTGCTCGGCCTCCTTGGAGGCGCGCGGCGCGGCCTTCCACTGGGTCATCAGCTCCTTGAGCTGGTTGGCCGTGGCCGCCCAGTCGGTGGAGTCCTTGAGCTTCTCCGCCTCGGCGACCAACTCCTCCTTGGCCGTCTGCGCCTGCTTGCGCTGCGCGTCCAGGGAGGCGAAGTGGGCGCCCCGACGCCGGGTGAACCCGTCCCGGGAGGCGGCGAACCGCTTCCACAGTTCACCGTCGGCCTTCTTGTCGACCCCGCGGATGGTCTTCCACTCGTCGAGGATCTCCTTGAGGCGGTCACCGGCGGTCTTCCAGCCGGTCGACTCGGCGGCGAGCTTCTCGGCCTCCTCGACCAGCGCGGTCTTGCGGGCCAGGGCCTCGCCGCGAGCGGCGTCCCGGGCGGCGCGCGCCTCACCGGCCTTCTCCTCGGCGAGGGTGGCCAGCTTGTCCAGCCGCGCGGCGAGCGCGTCGATGTCGCCGACCACGTGGGCCTCGGGCAGCGAGGCGCGGATCCGCCGGATCGTGCTCAGCGAGTGCCCGGCGTCCGCCGCACCCGAGTTGAGCCGCGCTTCGGTCAGGTCCACCTCGGTAACCAGATCGGCGAACCGGCGTGCGAAGTGCGCGAGGCCCTCCTCCGGTGCTCCCGCCTGCCAGGATCCGACCACCCGCTCGCCCTCGGCGGTCTTGACGTACACGGTGCCGTCCGCGTCCACCCGTCCGAAGGCAGTCCAGTCGCTCATGTGCCCATCCTCGTTCTCCCGGCGTCGAGGGAACCGTCCCCCGTCGCCGCCACGGCGCAGCCAAGTTGCTTCCGGCATTGTCACAGGTCCGACCCGGTCCGCGTCGAGCGCCTATCGCCGACCGTGACCATACGGTGTCCTAGGGCCCGATTGACCGGATCGGCGCGGAGACGCACCGGGGATTCCCGCTACGGTAAACGGGTGCCACTGGTCGCCGCCGCCGTCTGCCCGCATCCGCCCCTGCTCGTGCCCGAGGTGGCCGGTGCCGCCGCGCCGGAGCTGGACGATCTGCGGGCCGCCTGCGACACCGCCGTTCGGGGGCTGTTGGCCGCCGATCCGGCCACCGTGGTGCTGCTCGGCGCCGGCCCGGTGACCGGCACCATCCCGTCTCCGGCCACCGGCTCCCTACAGCCCTGGGGCGTCGACCTGGACGTGCCGCTCACCCCGGGTCAGCCGGACCGGGGCGCGGTCCTGCCGTTGAGCCTGACCATCGGCGCGTGGCTGCTGGCCCGGCACGGCGTGCGTCCGCCGGTGACCGCCGTGCAGGTGGCCGCCGACGCCGGCCCGGCCGAGCTGGCCGCGCTCGCCGACGAGGTCAACGCCATGGCTGCCCGGGTGGCGCTGCTGGTGCTGGGGGACGGGTCGGCCTGTCGGGGGGAGAAGTCACCGGGGTACGACGACCCGCGCGCCCGCCCGTACGACCAGCGGGTCGCCGCGGCCCTGGCCGAGGCGGACCTGGACGGCCTGCTCGACCTCGACCCGGTCGTGTCGGCGGAGCTGAAGGCCGCCGGCCGCGCGCCCTGGCAGGTGCTCGCCGGCGCGACCCGATCGGCCGGCGGCGGATGGCGTGGCGAGCTGCTGCACGACTCGGCCCCGTTCGGTGTCGCCTACTTCGTCGCGTCCTGGCGACCGGCGTGAGCGGCGACGGGGGTCGCCCGGTCGGCACGGTCGTCGCGGTGGTCGGGCCGACCGCGGCGGGCAAGTCGGCGTTGAGCATCGCGTTGGCGCACGCCCTGAACGGGGAGGTGGTCAACGCCGACTCGATGCAGCTCTACCGGGGCATGGACATCGGCACCGCCAAGCTGACCCTTGCCGAGCGCGACGGGGTGCCGCACCACCTGCTGGACATCTGGGAGGTCACCGAGCCGGCCAGCGTCGCGGAGTATCAGCGCCGGGCCCGCGCGGCGGTCGACGACATCCTGTCCCGCGGGCGGGTGCCGCTGCTGGTCGGCGGCTCCGGGTTGTACGTGCGGGCGGTGCTGGAGCACTTCGACTTCCCCGGCACCGACCCGGCGCTGCGCGAGCGGCTGGAGCGGGAGCTGGCCGAGGTCGGCCCGGCGCCGCTGTACGCGCGGCTGCGCGCCGCCGACCCGGCCGCCGCCGAGGGCATCCTGCCCGGCAACGGCCGGCGGATCGTCCGGGCCCTGGAGGTGATCGAGCTCACCGGCGCCCCGTTCACGGCGTCGTTGCCCGATCCGGTGCCGTACTACCCGTCGGTGCAGGTCGGCGTGGATCTGGACACCGGGCTGCTGGACGAGCGGATCGCGCTGCGGGTCGATCGGATGTGGGCCGACGGCCTGCTGGCCGAGACCCGCGAGCTGGTCGGGCGGGGGCTGCCCGAGGGGCGGACCGCCAGTCGGGCGCTCGGCTACCAGCAGGTGCTGCGCTTCTTCGCCGGTGAGCTGACCGAGACGCAGGCGTACGACGAGACGGTCCGCGCCACCCGGCGGTTCGTCCGCCGGCAGCGGTCCTGGTTCCGGCGCGACCCGCGGATCCACTGGCTGAATTCGGCCGCTCCGGACCTGATCGAGGCCGCCCTGCGCCTGGTGCCCGCGCCTGCGCGATGATGGAAGTGTGGAGTTCACCAAGGGCCATGGCACCGGCAACGACTTCGTTCTTCTCCCCGACCCGGACGGTCAGCTCGACCTGACCCCGGAGCTGGTCACGGCGCTCTGCGACCGGCGGCGGGGCGTCGGCGCGGACGGGGTGCTGCGGGTGGTCCGCGCGGCCAAGCATCCGGAGGGTGCCGGGCAGGCCGGTGAGGCCGAGTGGTTCATGGACTACTGGAACTCCGACGGCTCGTTGGCCGAGATGTGCGGCAACGGCGCCCGGGTCTTCGTCCGCTACCTGGTCGACACCGGGCTGGCCACGCCGGCCGGCGCGGCGCTGCCGGTGGCCACGAGGGCCGGCGTCGTGCGCGCGCTGGTCGAGGGCGACGCCGTGTCCGTCGAGATGCGCCGCCCCCGGCTGTACGACGGCTCCACGGCCACCCTGGGCGGTCTGACCCTGCCCGGCACCGCCGTGGACATCGGCAATCCGCACCTGGTCTGCGTCCTGCCGGCGGGTGTGGAGCTGTCCGCGCTGGACCTGACCACCGCGCCCGGGTTCGACCCGGCGCTCTTCCCCAGCGGGGTGAACGTGGAGTTCATCGTGCCGGGCGACCCGGTCGACGCCACCGACGGGCACACCCTGATGCGGGTGTACGAGCGCGGCAGCGCGGAAACCCTGTCCTGCGGCACCGGCGCCTGCGCGGTGGCCGCGGTGGCCCTGCGCGACGTCGGCCGGGACACGGGAGTGATCGCCGTGGACGTCCCCGGCGGCCGCCTGACGGTGACGGTGACCGACGACTCCTGCTGGCTGTCCGGTCCGGCCGTCCTGGTGGCCACCGGCGAGATCAACCCTGCTGCGCTGCCCGCCTGACCCTCGGCCCGCTCCAGCCGTGTTGATCAAGAGGTTCGCGTCAGGACGCGTGCTGTTTCTGACGCAAACCTCTTGATCAACGGGGCGTCGGGCAGGGCAGGGCGGCAGGGCGGGTTACGGGGTTGCGCTGGCGTTGGCGGCGATCTCGGGGAGATCCGCCGGGCCGGGGTCGGCCGCTGGCAGCGGGCTGGGGTTGTGCGCGGCGGCGCGTACGGCGGCGGCGACCGCCGGGGCGACCCGCGAGTCGAAGACGCTGGGCACGATCACCGTCGGGTTGATCTTCTCCTCGCCGACCACGTCGGCGATGGCCTGTGCGGCCGCGATCGCCATCTCCTCGGTGAACTCCTCCGCGTGCGCGTCCAGCATGCCGCGGAACACCCCGGGGAAGGCGAGCACGTTGTTGATCTGGTTCGGCTGGTCCGAGCGGCCGGTGGCCACCACGGCGGCGTGCTTGCGCGCCTCCCGCGGGTCGACCTCCGGGTCCGGGTTGGCCAGCGCGAAGACGATCGAGTCCTTGGCCATCTGGGCGATGTCGTCGCCGGTGAGCAGGTTCGGCGCGCTGACCCCGATGAAGACGTCCGCGCCCCGGATCGCGCCGGGCAGGTCGCCGGCGTAGTTGTCCTTGTTGGTGTTGTCCGCCAGCCACTGCCACGCCGAGTTGAGCCCGGTCAGCCCACGGTGCAGGGCGCCCTCCCGGTCGTACGCGATGATGTCGCCGACGCCCTGGCGCAGCAGCAGCTTCATGATCGCCGTCCCGGCCGCGCCGGCGCCGGAGACGACCACCCGGACGTCCGCGAGCTGCTTGCCCACGACCCGCAGCGCGTTGGTCAGCGCGGCCAGCACGCAGATCGCCGTGCCGTGCTGGTCGTCGTGGAAGACCGGGATGTCCAGCGCCTCCCGCAGCCGGGCCTCGATCTCGAAACAGCGCGGCGCGGCGATGTCCTCCAGGTTGATCCCGCCGTACGCCGGCGCGATCGCCTTGACGATCTGCACGATCTCGTCGGTGTCCTGGGTGTCCAGGACCACCGGCCAGGCGTCCACCCCGCCGAAGCGCTTGAACAGCGCCGCCTTGCCCTCCATCACCGGCAGCGACGCGGCCGGGCCCAGGTTGCCCAGGCCGAGCACCGCCGAGCCGTCGCTGACCACCGCGACGGTGTTGCGCTTGATGGTCAGCCGGCGGGCGTCCGCCGGGTTCTCGGCGATCGCCATGCAGACCCGGGCCACCCCGGGGGTGTACGCCCGGGACAGCTCGTCGCGGTTGCGCAGCGCGACCTTCGAGGTCACCTCGATCTTGCCGCCGAGGTGCAGCAGGAACGTCCGGTCGGACACCTTGCGCACGTCCACGCCGTCCAGCGCGGTCAGCGCGTCGACCACCTGGTCGGCGTGGCCGGCGTCGGCGGTGTCGCAGGTCAGGTCGACGATCACGTGCGTCGGGTCGGAGTCCACCACGTCCAGCGCTGTGACGATCGCCCCGGCTTCGCCGACCGAGGTGGTGAGCCGGCCGATCGAGGAGGCGTCCGCGGTCACGGCGATCCGGATGGTGATCGAGAATCCGGCGCTCGGCAGTCGGGTGATGGCCACGGGGTCCCTCCGTCACGGCTGTGCGGCCGCTCGGCCGCCGCCCAGCATTTCTACCGGGTTGTCGAGGTCGACCGGCATTCGCCCCCGCTTTTGGCGACCTTCGGCACGGGCATATAGCAGGTGCGTTCGGCGTTGCCACATGTCAGGATTACGTTCTACTTATCAAAACGGACAGGAGAACCGCTTGCGAGACCAGGAGAGCTTTGTCCCCGTCGAGGACGAGCTCGACGACGTAACCACCGGCGAGATGGAGCTGTCGGAGCGGCAGTCGCTACGACGCGTACCGGGCCTCTCCACCGAGCTCACCGACGTCACCGAGGTGGAATACCGGCAGCTGCGGCTGGAGCGGGTCGTCCTGGTGGGCGTCTGGACCGAGGGCACGGTGACCGACGCGGAGAACTCGCTGACCGAGCTGGCCGCGCTCGCCGAGACCGCCGGCTCGCAGGTGCTCGAAGGGCTGATCCAGCGCCGTACGCGGCCGGACCCGGCCACCTACATCGGCCGCGGCAAGGTCGACGACCTCGGCGCTGTGGTGCTCTCCACCGGCGCCGACACGGTGATCTGTGACGGTGAGCTGTCCCCGTCCCAGCTGCGCAACCTGGAGCAGCGCACGAAGGTCAAGGTGGTCGACCGGACCGCCCTGATCCTCGACATCTTCGCCCAGCACGCCAAGAGCAAGGAGGGTAAGGCGCAGGTCGAGCTGGCCCAGCTGGAATACCTCCTGCCCCGGCTGCGTGGTTGGGGCGAGACGCTCTCGCGGCAGACCGGTGGTAGCGGTCGCGGCGGCGGCGCCGGCGGCGGCGTGGGTGTGCGTGGCCCCGGTGAGACCAAGCTGGAGACCGACCGGCGGCGCATTCGTCACCGCATCTCCCGGCTGCGCCGCGAGATCAAGAGCATGAAGACGGTACGCGTCACCAAGCGCGCCCGTCGTTCCCGTAACGCCGTCCCCGCGGTGGCCATCGCCGGCTACACCAACGCCGGCAAGTCCAGCCTGCTCAACCGGCTGACCGGCGCGGGTGTGCTGGTGGAGAACGCGCTCTTCGCGACGTTGGATCCGACCACGCGTAAGGCCACCGCCGCGGACGGGCGCCTCTACACCCTCTCGGACACGGTCGGCTTCGTCCGGCACCTGCCGCACCAGATCGTCGAGGCGTTCCGCTCGACGCTGGAGGAGGTCGCCGAGGCGGATCTGGTGGTGCACGTCGTGGACGGCACCCACCCGGATCCGGAGGAGCAGGTGCGCGCGGTCCACGAGGTGCTCGCCGAGGTCGGCGCGGACCGGCTCCCCGAACTGCTCGTGGTCAACAAGACCGACGCGGCCGACGAGGACACGCTGCTGCGGCTCAAGCGGCTCTGGCCGGACGCGATCTTCGTCTCCGCGCACACCGGGCGGGGCGTCGACGGGCTGCGCGCGGCGATCGAGGAGCGGCTTCCCCGGCCGGCCGTGGAGGTCCGGGCCGTCCTGCCGTACGACCGGGGTGACCTGGTGGCACGGGTGCACCGCACGGGCGAGGTGCTCAGCACGGCGCACCTGCCGGAAGGGACCCTGCTGCACGTCCGGGTCGGCGAGGCGCTCGCCGCCGAGTTGGCGCCGTTCGCCGAGCGGCAGGGTCAGCCGGCCGGCAGCCGGCGCTGAGCGGCCCCGGCGTCATCCCCCCGAAACGCGCGGCATGCGACACTGGCCGAATGCGCCGCGTTGTTTCCTCGGTCACGGTTGCCCTCGGCCTGCTCGGGGCAACCGTGGCGCTCGCCGGAGTCGCTGTCGCCGCTCCCGCCCCCGGATCCTCCGAAGCACCCGCCGCCGCTGCCGGCAAGAAGCGCTGCACGGTCACCGACGAGCGGCTGCGGGAGCTGTCCGGGCTGGTAGCGACCAAGAGCGGCTACATCGTCATCAACGACGGCACCGAGGACGCGGCACGTAAGCGGGTCTTCTTTCTCGACAGCAAGTGCAAGATCTCGAAGTCCCCGGTCCAGTACTCGGGGCAGGGCCCGTTCGACACCGAGGACCTCGCTCTCTCGCCGAACGGCGCGACCCTCTGGATCGCGGACACCGGCGACAACGTCTTCGCCAAGGAACGCCGCAAGCGGGTCGCGCTCTGGTCGATGCCGGTCACCGGCAGCAAGGCGCCGGTGCTGCACCGGCTCTCCTACCCGGAGGGCAAGCCGCACGACGCCGAGGCGCTGCTCATCGGCAACGACGGCAAGCCGCTGGTCATCACCAAGGTGACCAGCGGAAAGGCCGAAATCTTCACCCCGGCGGCGGCGCTGAAGAACGGCGACACCGAGCCGGTGCCGATGCGCAAGGTCGGCGACATCGCACTGCCCCCGACGGAGACCGAAAACCCGCTCAACACCTTCGGTCGGGTCGCGATCACCGGCGCGGCGCGCTCGCCGGACGGCGCCCGGGTGGTGCTGCGCACCTACGCGGACGCCTTCGAGTACGACGTCGCCAACGGTGACATCGTCGGCGCGCTCACCACCGGCAAGCCCCGGGTGACGCCGCTCGCCGACCCGTTCGGTGAGGCCATCAGCTACACCACGGACGGCAAGACCTTCCTCACCGTCTCCGACGGTCAGCAGTTCACGCAGGACGAGACGGTCGACATCCTCAGCTACACGCCGTCCACCTCGACGGCGAAGCCGCTGGCGAAGGATGCCGGTGCCGCCAAGCCGGGCGCCTCGCAGTCCTGGTTCGACGGGCTGAGCCTGGACGACATCACCTACCTGGTCGGCGCGGTCGGGGTGATCGGCCTGCTGCTGGTTGGCGCCGGCATCTTCGGCATCCTCCGGGCGCGCCGCCGGCCGCCGGCACCCGATGCGTCCGACCTTTCGGACCCGGACGGCGAACCCCTGGGCCCGCGTGGTGGCCGCACCGACGACGGGTTCCCGGCGGGTGACCGTGCGGGTGGTGTCTACGGTGGCGGCGCTCCGGCCGGCGGGGCGGTCTACGGCGCCGGCGGTGGGACGTACGGCGGCGGCGCGGGCCGTGGTGGTCCCGCCCCGGCGGGCGGCGCGGGCCGTGGTGGTCCCGCCCCGGCGGGGCGGGACC
>NZ_RCVI01000145.1:0-33348 GCF_003667455.1 Micromonospora sp. CV4
CGTCAGCCCGTCAGCCCGTTAGCCCGTCAGCCCGTCAGCCCGCCAGCCCGCCACCCGCCCTTCAGGCCGCCGGCAGACCGGACATTCGGCGCGTCAGGTGCCCGGGGGTCTGGGTGGGTCAACCCATCCCACCGGCCACTCTGAGATCGGACCGCGACAGCCTGGTTGCGGGGTCCGTGGAGTACCGAGCCGACCCACCAGCGCCCGGCCGCTCGCTGCCTCCCCTGCACCGGACCCGCCCCCGGCCGGCCCTGCACTCGCCGAGGGGCGGTGGCTCTGGTGAGCGGTATACCTGTGAGTCATAAATATGCCTCTGAGGTATCGCGCTCGTTGACGACCCCGCCGGCCAGGCCTGGGGAGTGCCTCTTCGGGATGATCGACTCGATATCGGGGATGTCGCGGTGTCCAGGGCTTGCGGATGCCCCGATATCGGCGATACCGAGTCGATCACCTCTCGTGGCCGAGCCGAGCCGACAGTTCCCGGTGAGACACGCGCAAACGGGCCGGCCGGGCGAGGCCACTGGGTTGAGGCCGATGACTCAGAGGCACAAATATGACTCTGAGGTATACCGCTCGTTGACGACCTCGCCCGGAATCGTCTGAGCAGGCGCCTCGTCGGGGTGATCGACTCGATATCGGGGATGTCGCGGTGT
The DNA here is from genome assembly GCF_003667455.1 of Micromonospora sp. CV4. Lineage (NCBI taxonomy): Bacteria > Bacillati > Actinomycetota > Actinomycetes > Micromonosporales > Micromonosporaceae > Micromonospora > Micromonospora sp. CV4. Next base: position 654 of record NZ_RCVI01000145.1, read on the forward strand.
CCAGGGCTTGCGGATGCCCCGATGTCGGCGATACCGAGTCGATCACCTCTCGTGGCCGAGCCGAGCCGACAGTTCCCGGTGAGACACGCGCAAACGGGCCGGCCGGGCGAGGCCACTGGGTTGAGGCCGATGACTCAGAGGCATAAATATGACTCTGAGGTATACCGCTTTCGGGTGCGGGTGCCGCCCGTGGCCGGCCCATCTCCGGACTCCATGCCCATCGGCCGCCAGGGACGGCGGGCGCGGCGGACCGACCACGATCTACGCGGCTGACCGACCACGATCTACGCGGCTGACCGACCACGATCTACGCGGCTGACCGACCAGGAGCTACGTGGCTGACCGCCCACGATCACCGAAGGCGATGAACGGTCCGCGGCGGCCGGCGGGCTTACGAACTCGGCGTGGCCTCGGCGCCCTGGTCGGCCTTTGCGCTGTCCTTGGTGAGGGCGGCCAGGATCGACTCGGCGGTGCGCCGGCCCACCCCGGGCACCTCGGTGATCTCCTCAACGGTGGCGGAGGACAGCCGCTTGAGCGAGCCGAAATGCCGCAGCAGCGCCTTGCGCCGCACCTCGCCCAGGCCGGGCACCTGGTCCAGCGCCGACTCGGTCATCCGCTTGGAGCGGCGCTGCCGGTGGAAGGTGATGGCGAACCGGTGCGCCTCGTCGCGGACCCGCTGCAGCAGGTAGAGCCCTTCCGAGGTGCGCGGCAGGATGACCGGGAACTCGTCGTCGGGGAGCCAGACCTCCTCCAGCCGCTTGGCGAGCCCACACAGCGCCACGTCGTCGATGCCCAGCTCCGCGAGAGCCTGGGCGGCCGCGGCGACCTGCGGCGCGCCGCCGTCGACGACAACCAGCTGCGGTGGGTACGCGAACTTGCGGGGTCGGCCGGTGGTCGGATCGACCAGGATCCCCACCTGCGGCTCGTCGGTGTCACCCTGTCCGCCCGGGGCGGCCGGATCGTCGGCCGGCTCGACCCCCACCTCGCCCGTCTCCGCCCGCGCGTCGAGGTAGCGGGCAAAGCGGCGGCGCAGCACCTCGGACATCGCGGAGAGGTCATCGGTCGCGCCCCGGACGATGAACCGCCGGTACTCGCTCTTGCGGGGCAGCCCATCCTCGAAGACCACCATGCTGGCCACCACGTCGGTGCCCTGGATCTGGGAGATGTCGAAACACTCGATGCGCAGTGGCGACGTGCGCATGTCGAGCGCCTCGCTGATCTCGTCCAGCGCCTTACCCCGGGTGGTCAGGTCACCGGACCGCTTGAGCTTGTGCCGGGCCAGCGCGTCCTTGGCGTTGCGCTCCACCGTCTCCATCAGCGAACGCTTGTCGCCCCGCTGCGGCACCCGCAACGACACGCGGCTGCCCCGATGGGTGGAGAGCCATTCGGCCAGCGCGTCGGCGTCCGCGGGCAGCTCGGGCACCAGCAGCTCGCGGGGCACGTCGGCCTCGCCGTGCTCGCCGCCGTACACCTGGGTGCAGAAGTGGTGCACCAGGTCGCCGGTCGTCAGGTCCTCGGTCTTCTCCACCACCCAGCCGCGCTGGCCGCGGACCCGGCCGTCGCGGACGTGGAAGACCTGCACGGCCGCCTCGAGCGGGTCGTCGGCGAACGCGACCACGTCGGCGTCGGTGCCGTCGCCCAACACCACGGTCTGCTTCTCCATCGCCCGACGCAGCGCGGCCACGTCGTCGCGCAGCCGTGCGGCCCGCTCGAACTCCAGCTGCTCGCTCGCCTCGGTCATCTCGCGTTCGATCTTGCGGACCATGGTGTCGGTGCGCCCGGCCATGAAGTCGCAAAAGCCGTCGACGATGGCCCGGTGCTCGTCGGCGGAGACGCTGCCGACGCAGGGCGCCGAGCACTTGCCGATGTAGCCGAGCAGGCAGGGACGGCCGACCTGGCCGGCCCTCTTGAACACCCCGGCGGAGCACGTCCGGGCCGGGAACACCCGCAGCAGCAGGTCGAGGGTCTCCCGGATGGCCCAGGCGTGCGAGTACGGCCCGAAATAGCGCACACCCTTGCGCTTCGCGCCGCGCATCACCTGGAGTCGCGGGTATTCCTCGTCGAGGGTGACGGCCAGATAGGGGTACGACTTGTCGTCGCGGTAGCGGACGTTGAACCGGGGGTCGTACTGCTTGATCCAGGTGAACTCCTGCTGGAGCGCCTCGACCTCGGTGCCGACGGTGATCCAGTCCACCGACTCGGCGGTGGTGACCATCTGCCGGGTGCGCTCGTGCAGGTTCCAGACGTCGCCGAAGTAGGAGTTGAGCCGGCTGCGCAGGTTCTTCGCCTTGCCGACGTAGATCACCCGACCGGTGCCGTCGCGAAAGCGGTAGACCCCCGGGGACTCCGGGATGGTGCCGGGTGCGGGACGGTAGGTCGAGGGGTCAGCCACACCAACAAGCCTAGTCCGCCGCACCGACAGCCCGCCGCAAGCGCTAGATCGACTCGGCTCCGGGAAGTACGGGCGTCGACGGACGCCGAACACCCCGGAGGCCGAGCCGATCAGGCGGGTTGACCGATCAGGCCAGCGAGATCTGGTCGCCGGTGACCTTGATGTCCTTCGGCGGCAGCGGCTTGGTGGCCGGACCGGCCTTCACCGAGCCGTCCTCGATCGAGAACTTGCTGCCGTGGCAGGTGCAGTTGATGGTGCCGCCGTCGACGTTCGTCACCGGGCAGTTCTGGTGCGTACAGATCGGGCTGAAGCCCTTGAACTGGCCGGCCGTGGGCTGGGTGATGACCACGCCCTCGGCGGCGAGGACCTTGCCGCCGCCAACCGGAATGTCGGCGGTGGTGGCGAGCGACTGGGCGCCCTGCCGGTCGCCGCCGCCGGCGTCACCGGTGCTGGGCACCGCCGGGCCGCCGCTGGTCGGGGCGTCGCCGGCGGGGGTGCCACTACCGGTGTCGTCGCCGCAGGCGGCCAGTACGACGGCCGCGCCGACCGCTCCGACGCCGGTGAGCAGGGTCCGACGGGTCTGCGTACCCGGACCGGTCAGCGCCTGATCGTCACTCATGCCTCGCCTCTCTGTTGCCCGCTGCGCCGGCAAGAGCCGGCCACACCCTCTCCACACGGGCAACTGTGCCGGATGGTTCACGATGGCACCCGTCCGACCCGGGAAATGGGACGGGGCGGGGCGGACCGCGTCCCGCGCGCCGCAGTCGGCGCGCGAAGTCGGTACGGACCCGCCCCGCAGGGATCGGGGTCAGCGCGCGGCGGTCGCCGCCACCTTGCGGCTCGCCCGCGTCTTGGTGGCGCCGTTGGCCTTGGCGGCCCGGGTGGTGGCGGCCGCCGCGCCCTTGGCATCGCCGTCGAGCTTGAGCACCTGGCGCAGGAACTGGCCGGTGTGGCTCTCGGGCACCTCGGCGACCTCCTCGGGAGTGCCGGTGGCCAGCACCATGCCGCCCCGGTGGCCGCCCTCCGGGCCCATGTCGATCAGCCAGTCGGCCGTCTTGATCACGTCGAGGTTGTGCTCGATGGTGATCACCGTGTTGCCCTTCTCGACCAGCCCTTCCAGCACCATCAGCAGCTTGCGGATGTCCTCGAAGTGCAGGCCGGTGGTCGGCTCGTCGAGCACGTAGACCGTCCGACCCGTGGAGCGCTTCTGCAACTCGGACGCGAGCTTGACCCGCTGCGCCTCACCACCGGAGAGGGTCGGCGCGGGCTGGCCGAGGCGGACGTAGCCGAGGCCGACATCCACCAGCGTCTTGAGGTGACGGTGGATGGCCGGGATGGCGGAGAAGAACTCGGCGGCCTCCTCGATCGGCATCTCCAGCACGTCCGAGACGGTCTTGCCCTTGTAGTGCACCTCCAGGGTCTCCCGGTTGTACCGGGCGCCCTTGCAGACCTCGCACGGCACGTACACGTCGGGCAGGAAGTTCATCTCGATCTTGATGGTGCCGTCGCCGGAGCACGCCTCGCAGCGCCCGCCCTTGACGTTGAACGAGAACCGGCCCGGACCGTACCCGCGCACCTTGGCCTCGGTGGTCTCGGCGAAGAGCTTGCGGACGTGGTCCCAGACCCCGGTGTAGGTGGCCGGGTTGGAGCGTGGCGTCCGGCCGATCGGCGACTGGTCCACGCCGACGACCTTGTCCACGTGCTCCAGGCCGCCGACCCGGGTGTGCCGACCGGGCACCAGACGGGCGCCGTTGATCTGGTTGGCCAGCACCGCGTACAGGATGTCGTTGACCAGCGTCGACTTGCCCGAGCCGCTGACCCCGGTGACCGCGATCAGCTGGCCCAGCGGGAAGGACACGGTCAGGTTGCGCAGGTTGTGCTCGCGCGCGCCGTGGACCACCAGCTCCCGGTCCTTGGTGTGCGGGCGGCGCTTCTGCGGCGTCGGGATCGACCGGCGCCCGGACAGGTACGCCCCGGTGATCGACTCCGGGTTCTCCAGCAGCGCCGGCACGGAGCCGCTGTGCACGATCTTGCCGCCGTGCTCACCGGCCCCGGGGCCGATGTCGACGATCCAGTCGGCGGTGCGGATGGTGTCCTCGTCGTGCTCCACCACGATCAGCGTGTTGCCCAGCCCGCGCAGCCGGATCAGCGTCTCGATCAGCCGGTGGTTGTCGCGCTGGTGCAGACCGATCGACGGCTCGTCGAGCACGTACAGCACGCCCACCAGGCCGGAGCCGATCTGGGTGGCCAGCCGGATGCGCTGCGCCTCGCCGCCGGACAGGGTGCCGGCGGGCCGGTCCAGGGACAGGTAGTCCAGGCCGACGTCGAGCAGGAACCGCAGCCGCGCGTTGATCTCCTTCAGCACCCGCTCGGCGATCATCTTCTGCCGGTCGGAGAGCTCGATGCCCGCCAGCAGGTCGGCGCACTCCCCCACGGACAGGTTGCAGACCTCGGCGATGCTCTTGCCGGCCAGCGTGACCGCGAGCACCTCGGGCTTGAGCCGGGCGCCGCCGCACGCCGCGCACGGCACGTCGCGCATGTAGCCCTCGTACTTGTCGCGGGACCACTCGGACTCGGTGTCGGAGTGGCGGCGCTCGATCCACTGCACCACGCCCTCGAAGCCGGTGTAGTAGGAGCGCTCACGGCCGTACTTGTTGCGGTAACGCACGTGCACCTGGTCGTCGGAGCCGTGCAGGATCGTCTTCTGCGCCCGCGCCGGCAGTGCCCGCCACGGGGTGCCGACGTCGAAGTGCTGGGCCTCGCCGAGCGCCTCCAGCAGGCGCAGGAAGTATTCCAGGTTGTGGCCGGTGGACCAGGGCTGGATGGCGCCCTCGCGCAGGCTGCGCTCCGGGTCGGGCACCAGCAGCTCCGGGTCGACCTCCTTCTTGGTGCCCAGGCCGGTGCACTCCGGGCAGGCGCCGTACGGCGCGTTGAAGGAGAAGACCCGGGGCTCGAGGTCCTCGATGGCGAGCGGGTGGTCGTTTGGGCAGGCCAGGTGCTCGGAGTAGCGACGCTCCCGGTTCGGGTCGTCCTCCGGCAGGTCGACGAAGTCGAGCAGCACCAGGCCGCTGGACAGGCCCAGGGCGGCCTCGACCGAGTCGGTCAGCCGCTGCTTGGCGCTCGGCTTGACGGTGAGCCGGTCGATCACCACCTCGATGGTGTGCTTCTCCTGCTTCTTGAGCTTCGGCGGCTCGGTCAGCGGGTGCACCACGCCGTCGACGCGGGCCCGGGCGTAGCCCTTGGCCTGCAGCTCGGCGAAGAGGTCGACGTACTCGCCCTTGCGGCCGCGGATGACCGGGGCGAGCACCATGAACTTGGTGCCCTCGGCCATGGCGAGGACCCGGTCGACGATCTGCTGCGGGCTCTGGCGGGAGATCCGCTCGCCGCAGACCGGGCAGTGCGGCTCGCCGATGCGGGCGTAGAGCAGCCGCAGGTAGTCGTAGACCTCGGTGATGGTGCCGACGGTCGAGCGCGGGTTGCGCGAGGTCGACTTCTGGTCGATGGAAACGGCCGGGCTCAGGCCCTCGATGAAGTCGACGTCGGGCTTGTCCATCTGGCCGAGGAACTGCCGCGCGTACGACGAGAGCGACTCGACGTAACGCCGCTGCCCCTCGGCGAAGATCGTGTCGAAGGCCAGGCTCGACTTGCCCGACCCGGACAGCCCGGTGAACACGATGAGTGCGTCCCGGGGCAGGTCGAGACTGACGTCACGCAGGTTGTGCTCGCGCGCGCCACGGATGATCAGTCGGTCGGCCACGGTCCGTGTACTCCCGGGTGAAGACGAAGCGAAGGATGTGTCCCGCTCTGGGATGATCTGAGCGGTCGTGCGGGCGCGGAAAAGGCGCCTCGGCAACTCTAGCCCCGAGGTATGACACTTTCCCCCGCCCGCACATTCCCCCAGCTCAGCCCGGTCGGCCGGGCCTGTCAGTATCCTCCGGGAGACGGCGGTCGGGCCGCCCGGCGCCGGGCGGAACGCCACCCGCCACGCCGCTCCGCGGCGAGCCGCGCCTCGCGCCGCCGGCTCTCCTGGGCCACCTCCCCCTGCAGCCGCCGCCAGCTCTCCCAGCGACGGGTGGACAGCTCCCCGGTGCTCAGCGCGTCGCGGACCGCGCAGGCGGGCTCCCCGTCGTGCCCGCAGTCGGCGTACCGGCAGCCCTCGGCCAGCCCGGCGATGTCGGCGAAGGCCCGGTCGAGCCCGGCCACGCCGTCCAGCAGGCCGACCGCCCGCACGCCGGGCGTGTCGATCACCGCCCCGCCGTCGGGGATGGGCACCAGGGCCCGCCAGGTGGTGGTGTGCCGGCCCTTGCCGTCGACCCGCCGGATCGCCTGGGTCGGCATCATCACCGCGCCGGCCAGCGCGTTGACCAGGCTCGACTTGCCGGCGCCGGAGGGCCCGAGCAGGCCGAGCGTGCGACCGGGCGCCACCTCGGCCCGCAGCGGTTCCAGGCCGAGGCCGCGCTCGGCGCTGACCGGCAGCACCGGCACGCCGGGGGCGACCGCGGCGAGCTGGCGGGCCAGCGCGTCCGGGTCGGCCGCGAGGTCGGCCTTGGTCAGCACGACCAGCGGCCGGGCCCCGGACTCGTGGGCCAGGGAGAGCAGCCGCTCGATCCGGCCGACGTCCGGCTCCGGGTGCACCGGCTCCACCACGGCGGCGGCGTCGAGGTTGGCGGCCAGCACCTGGCCGCTGGCGTCCTTGCCGGCGGTACGGCGGATCAGCGCGGCCCCCCGGGGCAGCACCGTCTCCACGGTGGTGCGGCGGTCCGGCCAGTGCGCGAGCAGCACCCAGTCACCCGCGCAGGGCAGCGCGGAGGGGTCCCGAACGGCGGCGGCCAGCACCGCCCCACCCAGGCTGGCCCGGACCGGGCCGGCCGCGGTGAGCACCGTGCAGACCCCCCGGTCCACCCGGGCCACCCGGCCCGGGTGGTGGTCGCCTCGTCGTGCGGCGTACGCCGCCCGCTCGGCGTCCCAGCCGAGGGCGGTCAGATCGATCGTCATGGCATCCTCATCGGTGTCGAAGCTGGTGATGGCGGAACACACGTGCCACGTCCGGCATGGTCACCACCTCCGTCCGACGTCCCGGTGCCGCGTATGCCGCTGACGGTAGGGCGCGGCCCGACGCGCCGAAAGCGATTTCCCCGGCGACGCCGCGACGGCGTACCGCTAGGGTCGACGCGTGACCACCGATCCGCTGCTGCTGATGGGCGAGGTGGACGACGCCACCAGCCGGCTCCTGCGTACCGCGGCCTCCTTCGGCGACGCGGACCTGGCGGCCTCGTCGCTGCTGCCGGGCTGGACGCGCGGCCACGTCCTGACGCACCTGGCGCGCAACGCCGACGGCTTCGTCAACCTGCTCACCGCGGCCCGCACCGGCGAGCCGCTGCCGATGTACGCCTCGCCGGAGGCCCGCGCGGCGGACATCGAGGCCGGCGCGGGCCGGCCACCGGCCGAGCATCTGGACGACCTGCGGCGTACCGCGGACCGGTTCACCGAGGCGGTCGCGGCCATGCCCGTCGAGGCGTGGGCGGCGACGGTGCAGACCCGCCGCGGCCCGTGGCCCGCGGCGCTGCTCGTCTGGGGCCGGTTGCGTGAGATCGAGGTGCACCATCTCGACCTGGCCACCGACTACCGGCCCGCCGACTGGTCGGAGGCGTTCGCCCACCGGCTGCTGCACGAGGTGTCCGCGCACCACGCCGACCGGCCGGCGCCGCCGTCGATGGTGCTGCGCTTCGACGGCAGCCAGCACGAGCTGGTGATCGGGGAGCGCGCGGGCGCGCCGGTCATCGCCGGTCCGGCCGCCGACCTCGCCGCCTGGCTGATCGGCCGTGACGGCGGCGGCGCGCTCGCCGTCACTCCCGACGGTCCCCTGCCTACTCCACCGGAATGGATCTAGAGACCTCATGACATACAGCGGAGACGTCACCCCCGGCGACGCGCCGGCGGTGCGGGAGCTGAACGGGCTCAGCATCAGCAAGCTGTCGGTGGGCCCGATGGACAACAACGCCTACCTGCTGCGGTGCACGGGCACCGGCGAGCAGGTCCTGATCGACGCCGCCAACGAGGCGCCCCGGCTGTTGGACCTGATCGGCGACAGCGGGCTCACCGCCGTGGTGACCACCCACCAGCACATGGATCACTGGGTGGCGCTGGAGGAGGTGGTCGCCAAGACCGGCGCCCGGGCGCTGGTGCACGCCGACGACGCCGCCGGGCTGCCGATCGAGGCGCAGCGGCTCGCCGACGGCGACACCGTGCCGGTCGGCGACTGCGCCCTGGAGGTCATCCACATCAAGGGGCACACCCCGGGCTCGATCGCGCTGCTCTACCGCGACCCGGCCGGCACCCCGCACCTCTTCACCGGGGACAGCCTTTTCCCCGGTGGGGTCGGTAACACCGACAAGGACCCGGAGCGCTTCGCCGCGCTGATCGACGACGTCGAGCACAAGCTGTTCGACCGGCTGCCGGACGAGACCTGGTTCTATCCCGGTCACGGCAAGGACAGCACGCTCGGCGCGGAACGCCCCGCCCTGCCGCAGTGGCGGGCTCGGGGCTGGTGACCCCGCGGGGCCGGCCCCCCCGGCCGGCCCCGCACCACCCACCCGACCGCGCGGGCGCACCCCCGCACCCGCAGTCGGGCCGAACCGGTCAGGGCGTCGGCGCCCCGGTGACCGCCCGCAGCCGGCGCCGGGTGCCCAGCAGCACCACGGCGGCCAGCACCAGCCCGACACCCATGGTGACGAGCAGCGGGCTGGACTCCCCCGGCAGCAGCCCGGCCAGCGAGCGGGACGCGGTGCCCAGCGCGAGGTAGAGACCGGCCCAGGCCGTCGCGCCGAGCGCCGCGCAGCCGAGGAACCGCCGGTACGACATCCGCAGCCCGCCGGCGGCCAGCGGCAGCAGCGCGTTGAACACCGGCAGGAACGGCGCCACCACCACCATCCGCCCCCCACCGCGACGCAGCAGCCCCTCCGCCGCCGTCCAACGCGCCTCGCCGATCCAGTCGCCGACCCGACTGCGCCGCAGCCGCTCCCCGTACCGGCGACCGACGAGGAAGCTCAACGACCAACCGGCCAGGCAGCCGACCAGCACCGCGGTGAAGGTGGCGAGCCCGGTGGCCGGGCGGCCCACGCCGACCGCGGCGAGGATCGCCACGTCGCCGGGGACCAGGACCCCCAGCAGCGGCACGGCGTCGAAGAGCATGACCAGCCCGAGCGTGCCCATCAGCAGCACGATGGGCAGTTCCCCGACCTGAGCCAGCCATTGCGTCATGCCCCGTACGCTATGGCCACCGTGCCACCGTGGACATCCGGTCGCATCCCCCAGCGACCCCTGGTATCCGCCTCGGGGTCGCCCCTGAGACGGCCCGGCCTCAGGCGGGTCGCAGCACCTGCACCCGGCGCAGCGACGAGTCGACCGAGGGTTCGGTGGTGGGCACCGGATAGTCGGCCAGCACCGTCAGCCGGTCCGCCGGCAGATGCCCCCGGCCGGGATCGCCGACCAGCACCTCGGCGCCGCCGGCGGCGGCCCGCTGGAGGAACGGCAACATCCGGTCGGCCATCGCGCGGCTGTAGAAGACGTCCCCGGCGACGACCAGGTCCGCCTCGGCGTCGACGCTGTCGAGCAGGTCGTCCCCGGTGGCGTCGACGGCGACCCGGTTGGCCCGCGCGTTGACGGTGACGGCGGCGACGGCGTACGGGTCGATGTCGTTGGCGACCACTCTCGCCGCGCCGGCCAGCGCGGCGGCGATGGCCACCAGCCCCGACCCGGCGGCGAGGTCGAGGACCCGTTGGCCGGCGACCAGCTCCGGATGGTCCAGCAGGTGGCGGGCCAGGGCCTGGCCCCCGGCCCAGGCGGAGGCCCAGTACGGCGGCGGCAGGGCGTGCCCGACGGTCGCCTCCATCCGGGCCCACCAGACGATCGCGTCCTCGGCCAGGTGCAGCCGTACCTCCGGCACGAAGGGGGTGGGCACCAGCCGGAGCCGGTCCAGGCCGGCGCCGGGCGCGTCGATTTCGCGCTCCAGCTCGGACAGCGCGGCGGCTGCGGCACCCCTCATCGGCGCAAGCATGCCCCAGCGGAGGGTCGCCGGGGTGGGTTTCACCGGCCGGCGCGCAGAGTTCACCCGACTTCACTCGAAGACCTACGGCACTTCGGCCGGCAGATCGGCGTTTCGCCCGTTACTGTCGGACAGGTACGGGCGATCATCGGCCACAGGCCGAGGGTCAGCCGCTTTGAACAGGGAGAGATGCATGGCAACCGGCACGGTTAAGTGGTTCAACTCGGAAAAGGGCTTCGGTTTCATCGAGCAGGACGGTGGAGGGCCGGACGTGTTCGTCCACTACTCCGCCATCGCCTCGAGCGGCTACCGGGAGCTCAACGAGGGCCAGAAGGTCGAGTTCGAGGTGACCCAGGGGCAGAAGGGTCCGCAGGCGGACAACGTCCGCCCGATGTAGCTCCGTGCCGGTAGCGGCGGCCGGTCTCCGGCCGCCGCTGCAGCGCACTCAAGACGCCGCCGGGGCGGCGGGCAGGTCCCGCCGCCGCCGGAGTGGTCCGATCAGCAGAATCAACGGGGTGAGCGCCAACCAGGCGGTCATCACCCCGATCGCGGTCCCGACGCCGTAGCGCGCGCCGAGGGCTCCGGCCAGCACGGCTGCCAGCGGGATGGTGCCGTAGTTGAGCAGCTGCATGCTCACGGTCACCCGGCCGAGCAGGTGGTGCGGGGTGTACGTCTGGCGGAAGCTGCCCTTGAGCACGTTGCCAATGGCCACGCCGAGACCGATCAGGACGCCGCCGAGGGCCGGCCAGATCAGTCCCACACCGGGCGTGGCCAGCGGGATGAGCAGCGCGGGCGGCCCGGTGAGGGCTGCCCCGAGCAGCATGGCCCGCGCGGTGCCGCAGCGCCGGCCCAGCACGGTGGCCAGCAGCGCGCCGACGATCCCCCCGGCGCTCATCACCGCGACCAGGACGCCCACCACGCCGGGCGCGAGCCGCAGCTCGCGGACCAGGAACACCACCAGGACGGCCTGGTAGCCGATCAGCCCGATGTTGCTGGCGGCGCCGAAGACCGTGAGCACCCGCAGGTACGGGTCCCGGACGACGAAGCGCAGACCCTCGGCGATGTCCCGGCGCAGTGACCGGGACCGGTCGGCCCGCCGGGTACGCGGCTCGACGGTACGGATCCGCAGCAGGCAGGCCGCGGAGACCAGGAACGTGACCGCGTCGAGCAGCAGCGCGGCGACCGCCCCGGTGAGCTGGGCGATGAGGCCCGCGAGGCCGGGCCCGACGACGTAGCTCACGGTCTGGGTGGCCTGTAGCTTCGCGTTGCCCTCCGGCAGTTGGTCGGCGCGGAGCAGCACCGGCAGGTACACCTGGTCGGCGGTCTCGAAGAAGACCCGTGCGGTGCCGGCGCCGAGCGCGACGAGCAGCAGGTGCCAGACGGTGAGCTGGTCCAGGACGGCGGCCAGCGGCACGCTGAGGAACGCCGCCGCGCAGAACACGTCGCAGGCGATCATCACCGGCCGGCGCGGCAGCCGGTCCACCCAGGCGCCGGCCGGGAGGCCGATCAGCAGCCACGGCAGCCAGGCCGCCGCGGTGAGCACCGCCACCTGGAAGGTGCCGGCGTCGAGCACGGCCACCGCGACCAGTGGCAGCGCGACGGTGGTGACGTTGCTGCCGACGCTGCTGATCGCCTGGCCGGCCCAGAGCAGCCGGAAGTCCCGGTGCCGCAGCAGCCCGCCGCTCTGCCGGACCGGGCCCGGGTCGGTGTGCGTGGCCGTGGTCACGGCCGGGCCGGGACGCCGTGGGCGAACACGAAGACCGGCTGGCGGTCGCGCCCGTCGTCGGGCACCTCCCGGTCGGCCCAGCGGGCCAGCAGGTCGACCATCTCGCGACTCAGCTCGGCCAGCTCGTCGGGCGTGAGGTGCATCCAGCGGTCGGTGGAGAACGGCCCGTCCTCCCAGGCGGCCTGCGCCTCCTCGTCGGCGGCGTGCCAGGCCCGGGCCAGGGCGACGTGCCGGTCCAGGTTGAGCGAGGTGGCGGCGTCGGCGACCGCGCGGGCGGCCGGGTCGGCGTCGAAGTCGGTGTTGGACCAGCGCACCCCCCGGGTGACCAGCCGCCACCACCGCTCGCGCCGGTCGCGGGCCAGCTCGGGGGCCTCGGTGACCAGTTCGCCGGCGGCGAGCACCTTGAGGTGGTGGCTGACGTTCGCGGGCGCCTGGTCGGTGCGCTCGGCGAGCATGCCGACGGTCGAGGGGCCGTACACCTTGAGCACGTCCATCAGCCGGCGGCGCAGCGGGTGGGCCATGGCGGCCAGCACCCGCGAGTCGGTGACCTGTCGTACGTCGGGGCTCTCCATGCCGCCCAGCCTGCCATCCGCAACAGCAGTTGCGCAACAGATATTGCGTAACCGCTGTTGCGGGACAGGGGCGGCTCAGGCGGCCAACCGCCGGGCCAGCTCGTCGGCGACCTGCTTGGCCATGGTGGGCGGGATGGCCGCGGCGATCTTCTCCGGGGTCAGCCCGGCCAGCACGCCCTGGATGATCGCCGGCTCGTCGGTGAGGTCCTGGCCGGCGAGCGCCGCCAGCTGGGCGGGCAGCCCGTTCAGCACGATGGCGTGCGCGGAGGTCTTCCCGCCGTGGTCGGCGGGCAGGAACTCCCACGGCGCCCGCCGCAGGACCTCGCGGATGGTCGGGTCGCTGGTGACGCCCTTGCGCAACGCGGCGATGATTTCGGCCTCGGTCATGTCGTTCTCCTCCAGGAGTCCGATGGAGCTGAGATAGCGGCGGAACAACGGCTGCTGGTCGCGGCCGGCCTTGATGGCGTCACGGAAGAAGCTGAAGTGGGTGTGCCAGCGGTGCGAACTGTCGCCGCTGCTGCGCTTGCCGAGCCGGTCCCACCGCCGCACGGTGCTTCCGTCGGGGCTGTAGATGATCTCGCGAATGTCCCGGGTGTCGGCCGCGTTCGCGGCGCACTGCCCCACGCACCACAGCGAGAAGCTGGGCAGGGTGTGCGTACGGCCATCGACGCGGACCTCGAAACCGCCGACGTCCAAGGCGGCCGCGTCCAGGGTCAGGCCGGCCCGGTCCCGTGGTGACTCCACCACGGAGTAGTCGTTGGTGACCACCCGGTCCGATCCACAGTGGTAGCCGCCGCGGTGCGCCGGGTCGCCAACGATGCCGACCTCCGCCGGCTCCAGATCGTCCGGCCCGGGGGCGTTGTCGAGGTGGGTCAGCAACAGGGTGCGCACGGCCAAGAGATTCGCCGGGGCCCGGGTCATGGGGTCCCCCCTTCCAACGAGCGGGGGCCGGGCACGACGTCACACCGCGTACGCGGTGCGGGGCTACGGGCGAGCCCGGCCTACTGGTGCACAGCGCCGGGCGTTGACCCAACGATAGCCCGCATCAACCGCTAATGCCCAGCTCAGGGGACATCTGTTCACCTTGGAGATCGTTCCGGGCCAGAGTGGACGATCGGTAGCCGCAGCACCGAGGGGTACGCGGGGTCGTGCAGAACCTGCCGCCACCCGGCACGCAGAGTCACGGCTGTGCCGAGGGGTTCGCCGGTGCCCGGGTTGCGCGCCCAACGGGGATGGGCGCCACCGGCGACCTGCACCCGCAGCCGGTGCCCGGCGGCGAACCGGTACGCCGTCGGCCAGAGCGGCACCGGAACCCGGCGCACCCCGGACGCGTCGGCCGGGAACCGACCGGGCGCGACCCGGACCAGCCCGTCGCACACGTTCCACGATCGACCCCGGCGGTCCACATCACACAGTCGGACGAAGACGTCCAGGTGCGCGAGTTCACTGCGGACGTGGATCTCGGCGTGCACCGGGCCGATCACCTCGATCAGCCGGTCCAGCGGGGCGCTGGTGTACGTCAGCACGTCGGGGCGGGCCTCGACGCTCCGGTTGTCCACCGGGCCGGCCCGCTGCGCCACCAGCAGTGGCCCGCCGAGCGACGGCGTGGGGTCGGCCGGGTCGTACCGGAACTCGTCCGGCGCCGACGCGACCGGCGCGCGCGGCGCCAGCTCGCCACCGGGATGCAGGTGCCAGGCGGTGTCGGCCGCCGGCGGCGGCCAGTCCGGCAGGTCCCGCCAGCCGCCACCGGCGCCGCTCACGAAGAGCCGCACGGGGGCCGACCCGGACGGCCCGGCGTCCTGGGACTGCTCGCCCGCCTGGGCCGGCCCCGTCAGGTGCGCGTCGAGCCAGGTGAGCCCCTCGGTGAGGGCGGCCACGAACAGGCCGGGGCTGCCGTGCGTCCAGGGGCCGACCACCAGGCGGGGACGAGCGCCGGAGGCGCGCAGGGTGGCGTAGTCGTCGAGCTGGGCGGGCAGGAAGATGTCGTGCCAGCCGCTCACCATGATCACCGGCGCTCGCACCCGGGACACCCGGTCGGCGAAGACCCGGGTTCGCCAGTACGCGGCGTCGGGGGTGTGGTGACGCAACCACTCCTGGAAGAACGGGATGGTCACGCCGGTGGCCACCCGGTCCGCTCCGGTCAGTGGCAGGTGCTCCAGCGCGGCGGCCAGTCGGGGCTGCCCGCGCTTGAGTTCGCGCTGGCGGGCCAGCCACGGCACGGTCTGCGCGTGCAGCAGCTCCGCCCAGGTCAGCACGGTGTCCAGGGCGAACGACTCGCCCGCGTACGTCGAATCCCGGGTGGCCGAGGCGGTCACCACCGCGACCATCGCGCGCAGATCGTCGCCGGCGTCGGCGGCCAGCGCCCACTGCGCGAAGCCCTGGTAGCTGACCCCGAACATGCCGAGCGCTCCGGACCACCACGGCTGGCGGCGCAGCCAGTCCAGGGTGTCCACCCCGTCGTCGCGCTCGTGCACCAGCGGGGCGAACGTCCCGCCGGAGCCGCCGGTGCCCCGGCAGGACTGGATCACGGCGTGCCGACCGCGGGCGGCGA
The DNA here is from genome assembly GCF_003667455.1 of Micromonospora sp. CV4. Taxonomy (NCBI): domain Bacteria; kingdom Bacillati; phylum Actinomycetota; class Actinomycetes; order Micromonosporales; family Micromonosporaceae; genus Micromonospora; species Micromonospora sp. CV4. The sequence continues at coordinate 15,939 of NZ_RCVI01000145.1, forward strand.
GCAGCCGACCGAGCAGTCGCAGCGGTCCACCCCGCCCGTACGGGGTGCGGATCAGGACGGTGGGCGCCTGCCGGGCGTGCGGGGCGTAGTGGTCGGTGCGCAGCACCACGCCGTCGCGGACCCGGACCGGGATGTCGCGGGTGACCCGCACCGGGCCGAGGCGGGTCGCGGGAAGCCGCAGCGCGGCGCCGGCGACGCGGGCGACGAGCCGGTCCGGCAACGGTCAGCCCGCCGGGCGGCGGGTCGACTCGGGCCGGGCTGCGCGCACCGCGTCGCGGTGCGCCCGCAGTGAGTCGCTCATCCGCGCCATGAACCGGTGCACCAGCTCCAGCTCGTCGTCGCCGAACTCGGCCATCACCGAGTCGGTGCGGGCGCCCAGCGGCTGGAAGAACTGCATGGCGAGCGCGGCCCCCTGGTCGGCGTAGTGCAGCAGCACCTTGCGCCGGTCGACGGTGTCCCGGTCCCGGCGGATGTGGCCGGCTCGTTCCAGCCTGTCGATCAGGGCGGTGACCGAGCCGGAGGAGAGGTTGAGCTGCTCGCCGAGACGACCGGGGGTGATCGGGTCACCGACCAGTTCGGCGTCCATGACCGCGAGCAGCGCGTTCAGGTCGGTCGGGTTGAGCCCGTGCAGGTTGGCGAAGGCGTGGCCGACGTGCTGGGCGTCCACCGCGTACCGCCGCAGGTTGTTGGTGATTTCCCCGACCAGCTGCTCACGTCGCGTGTCGCGCCGCCGGTACATGCCGTGAGTCGCCACCTCGCGCCGCTTCTCCCCGTCGTCGGTCCCCCAGGTTGCAGCATAGAACAGCCGCCGATAATCTCGATAGACAAGATACTTGACCACCAGAAGGACCTTGAGGTCGCCTGATGTCTGTCTTCACCCGAGTCGCCCGCGGCCGCCTGGCTGCCTGGCTCACCGTGGCCGCCGCCATCGTCGTCGGCGCGGCGGTCTTCGGGCTGCCCCGCCCGGACAACCCGGCGCCGGTCTCCGCCAGCGGCCTGTCCGTGCAGTGGCAGTCGACCCAGGTGGAGCGGTTGCAGGACCAGCTCCCGTCCAGCGAGGTCCAGCCGGCCATCGTGGTGGTCAGCCGCGACGACGGCGGCGCGCTGAGCGAGGCCGACCGGGGCGCCGTCGCCGCGCGCTCCGGCGACCTGGGTCGACTCGCGGTCGGTGGGCAGGTCAGCCCGCCGCAGATCTCCCCGGACGGCACGGTGGCGCTGGTCGCCGTGCCGCTGAGCACCGCCGGCGGTCAGGACGAGGTCACCGGAAAGGTCAGCGAGGTACGCACCGCGCTGGAGACCCTGCCGGAGGGGCTCACCGTCGAGGTGACCGGCGCTCCCGCCTTCACCGCCGACCTCGCCTCGGTCTTCGACGGCGCCGACATCACCCTGCTCGCGGTGACCGCCGCCGTGGTCGCGCTGCTGTTGCTGATCACCTACCGCAGCCCGTTCCTGTGGATCGTGCCGCTGGTCGTGGTCGCCGCGACCGAACAGATCACCCTGCGCGCGGTGGACACGATCGTGCCGGCGTTCGGGATCACCCTGCAATCGGGTCAGGTCACCGGCATCGCCAGCGTGCTGGTCTTCGGCGCCGCCACCGACTACGCCCTGCTGCTCATCGCCCGCTACCGCGAGGAGCTGCGCCGCGAGGAGAACCGGTTCGCGGCGATGCGCGCCGCGCTGCGCCGGACCGCCGAGCCGATCCTGGCCAGCGGCAGCACCGTGGTGCTCGGTGTGCTCACCCTGCTGCTCAGCGAGCAGGAGACGAACCGGGCACTGGCCGTGGCCTGCGCCACCGGTGTGGTCTTCGCCATGCTCTCGGCGCTGTTCGTGCTGCCGGCCGTGCTCGTGCTCTTCGGTCGCGGCCTGTTCTGGCCGTTCGTGCCGAAGGTCGGCGGCCCCGCCCGCGAGGGCCGGCTCTGGGGTCGGCTCGGCGCCGTCGTGGAACGCCGCCCGGCGCCGGTCGCCGTGCTGGCCACCCTGCTGCTCGCCGGCCTGGCGCTGGGTGGGCTCGGGATCCGCACCGGCCTGTCCGAGACCGAGCAGTTCCGGGCCCAGCCCGAGGCGGTCACCGGGGCGCAGACCCTGGCCCGGGCGTTCCCCGCCGGCACCACCCAGCCGGTGGCCGTGCTCACCACCCCGGCCGCGGTACGGGCGGTCACCGAGGCCGCCACCGCCGTGCCCGGCGTCTCCTCGGCCCGCCCCGGAGACGCCGGCGACGCCGTCGCCCAGGTCGACGTGGTGCTGGAGGCCGAACCCGGCACCACCGCCTCCGACCGGACTATCGAGGCGCTGCGCGACGCGGTCGCCGCGGTCCCCGGCTCCGCGCCCCCCGCGGTCGACGGCGCGGACGCCCCGTCCGGGGCGATCGTCGGCGGCACCGTGGCGGCCACCTACGACTCCGACGAGGCCAACGACCGGGACCTGCGGCTGATCCTGCCGATCATCCTGCTGCTGGTCGGCGCGGTGCTCGTGCTGCTGCTGCGCGGCCTGCTCGCTCCACTGCTGCTGGTGCTCACCGTCATCGCGTCGTTCTTCGCCAGCCTCGGCGCGGCGTGGCTGCTCTTCGACCACGTGCTGGGCTTCCCGGCGCTGGACAGCGGCGTGCTGCTGCTCGCCTTCGTGTTCCTGGTGGCGCTCGGCGTGGACTACAACATCTTCCTGGTCACCCGGGCCCGGGAGGACGCCCGCAGCGCGGGCACCCGGGACGGGATGCTCTCCGCGCTGCGGGTCACCGGCGGCGTGATCACGAGCGCCGGTGTCCTGCTCGCCGCGGTCTTCGCCGTGCTCGGGGTGCTGCCACTGATCACGCTGACCCAGATCGGCGTCATCGTCTGCATCGGCGTCCTGCTGGACACCCTGCTGGTCCGCACGGTCCTCGTGCCGGCGCTGGCGTTCCTGCTCGGCGACCGGTTCTGGTGGCCGGGCCGGATCGACGCCCGGCCGGGCACCGACGCCCCGGCGCTGCCCGAGCCGGCGGCCCGCCGCGGCTGACCGGCGACGGGGATGGTGGTCACCCGGCCGCCGTCCCCGAGCGCTACGTCCTCAGTACCCCAGGCAGACGCACTCGGTCATCAGCGCCCGCACGTTGCGCACGTAGGACGGGTTGGGGATGGTTAACGGCTCGCCCTCCTGCGCCACCGCCCCGTGCCCGAAGTTGTACGCGGCGATCACCGCGTTGAGCAGGCAGGAGTTCAGCTCGGAGGTGCACAGGTCGGCGTCGAGCCGGAAGTCGGACTCGAAGTACATGTCACCGATGTACTTGGTCAGCCAGGCCAGGTAGTTGGCCCCCAGGTACGCGTTGTCCCGGTAGTCGTCGATCTCGTAGCTCTGCTCGAACCGCTGGTTCATCCACGTCGCGGTGGCCGGCATCACCTGCATCAGCCCGACCCCGCCGTCGCAGGCGTAGATGTTGGACTGCCAGCCGCTCTCCTGCCAGGCGGTCGCCTTGACCAGGTCAAGTGGGATCTTGAGCTCCGGCGCGGAGGTCGGCCAGTAGGTGCGGGCGGCCGCGTCGGTCAGCGCCGCCTTCGCCTGGGCCCGCGTCGCCTGGGTGCCCTTGTAGCTGGGCTTGCAGGAGGTCGGCGCCGGCTTCGGGGGCGCCGGCGGGACCTTGGTCTCGGTGGGCGGCTTCGCCACCGGGCGCGGCTTCGTCGCCGGGCCGGACGGGCGGGTCGGCTTCTTCGTCGGCTTCGGGGTCGGCGACGCTCTGCGGCTCGGTGCGGCGCCCATGCCGGCCACCCCGCTCACCGACGGGCTCGGCTCCGCGACGGCCTCGTCGAGCGGGGCGTCCGTCGGCGTCCCGGTGACCGCGACCGGCGCGGCCTGGCCCTGCGGGCTCTCCCCCGGGTCGGCGCAGGCGACCATCGTGCCCACCAGCAGGAGCCCGGCGATCCCCACGGCGCACACCCGGCCGGTCCGTCCACGCATGCCGTTCCTCCCCCGTGTGACCGACGTCGCACCCTAGCAAGGTTCGACCGGGCGCCGAGGCCCCTGCGGCGGCGGCCGGATTGGGTCCTGCGGCTGCTCCCGCTCCCCCACCGCCCGGTCCCGGGTGGCCCAGGCGACCATGAACACCACCGTCCAGAGAACCCCGAGCAGCACGGCCGCCGCGGTCCCGCTCGCCGTGTCCAACCCGAGGTAGAGCCGGGCGCCGCCGACCCCGAGCACCCCCGCGGTGGCGGCCGTCCAGGCGGCCACCGCTACCGGCCAGCGGGCGCCCCGGGACACCAGCCAGGCCAGGGTGCAGAAGCTCGCCGCGACCACCGCGTTCTGGGTCGGGAACGGAGCCGCCGCACCGGCGCCCGGCGACCCGGTCAGCTCGGCCACCACGGCCAGCACCAGCAGCGGCACGAACGCGCCCACCGTGCCGACGACGCTGAGCAGGTCCGCCCGCCAGGGCCGGTTCCGCCACGCCAGCACCCCTGCCACCAGCGCCACCAGAACGATCAGGACCCACCCCCGCAGCACGGACACCACGGCCAGGGTCGCCTCGGCGGCGTCCGGGGTCCGCCGGGCGGCGAACCAGCCCCCGATCGCCCCGTCCAGCGCGGACAGCCCGCTGTTGCGTACCACCACGGACAGCAGGGCGGCGATGGCGAGCCCGGCGGCGAAGAGCAGCAGCAGCCCGGCGGCGAGGTTGAGCAGCAGCGTCCAGGCCGGCCCGATCCGCATGGCCACCAGGAAGAACAGCACCCCGTAGCGGGCGCTGAGCCAGCGCACCGGCGGCAGCGCGCCGGCCCGGGACAGCAGCGCCCGGACCGGGTCGGGGTTACGGCCCAGCCACCGGCCGGCGAGCACCACCCCCAACAGGCCGGCCAGCAGCACCAGCACCGCGCCGGTGGCCCGGCCGAGCAACCGGGAGACCGTGTCGTACGACTCACCGGCGACGTGACCGAGCAGCACCGAGCCGCCCACCCAGGTCACCACGCCGGCCAGGTTCCACGGCGCGAACCGCCGGTACGGCATGCCGGCCGCGCCGGCCAGCCGGGGCACCAGGGTGCGGGCGAAGGCCACCCAGCGGGCGGCGAACACCCCCCGGCCACCGAGCCGGGCGAGCATGGCGTCGGCCCGGCCCCACCGCTCGGGCCCGACCCGGTGGCCCAGCCCGGCACGCAGCCGCGAGCCGTACCGCCGGCCGGCGCGGAACGCCAGCGCGTCACCGGCCACCGCGGCGGCGATCATCGCCAGCAACGCCGGGCCGAGCCGCAAGGTACCGTTGTAGGTGAGGAAGCCGACGAGCAGCAGGGTAGCCTCACCCGGCACGAGCAGGCCGAAGATCACCGCGGTCTCGCCCGCCACGATCAGCGCGGCGACCAGGTAGATCCACAGGGTGGGCAGACCCTGCAACATGGTCAGCAGATCGTGCACTCAGGCCCCCGGGACACGGGAGCCAGCATGCCAGCCGGGGGAACGACCCGGACAGCAGTTTCACCAGAGATCAGGGGCACCTGGGGGTGACCCCGACGCGGCCTGCGCGAGCGCAGGCGGAAGGATAGAGGGTATGCAGCTTCGCACCGACCTCCGCAACGTCGCCATCATCGCTCACGTCGACCACGGCAAGACCACCCTGGTCGACGCCATGTTGCGGCAGGCCGGCGCGTACGGCGCACGAGGCGAGACGACCGAGCGGGTGATGGACTCCGGGGACCTGGAACGGGAGAAGGGCATCACCATCCTGGCCAAGAACACCGGCGTGCGCTACCTGCCGGCGGATGGCTCGGACCCGGTCACCATCAACATCATCGACACCCCCGGTCACGCCGACTTCGGTGGTGAGGTGGAGCGCGGCCTGACCATGGTCGACGGGGTCGTGCTGCTGGTCGACGCCAGCGAGGGCCCGCTGCCGCAGACCCGCTTCGTGCTGCGCAAGGCCCTGCGGGCCCGGATGCCGATCATCCTGGTGATCAACAAGGTGGACCGCCCCGACGCCCGGATCAAGGAGGTCGTGGACGACACCTACGAGCTCTTCCTCGACCTGGACGCCGACGAGGAGCAGATCGACTTCCCGATCGTCTACGCCTGCGCCCGCGACGGCATCGCCTCGCTGACCCAGCCCGCCGACGGCTCCGTGCCGGACGACAGCAGCTCCCTGGAGCCGCTGTTCCGCACCCTGCTGGACACCATCCCGGCGCCCGCGTACGAGGACGGCGCGCCGCTGCAGGCGCACGTCACCAACCTCGACGCCTCGCCGTTCCTCGGCCGCCTGGCGCTGTGCCGGGTCCGTCAGGGCACCATCAGCAAGGGCCAGACGGTGGCCTGGTGCCGCACCGACGGCAGCACCCAGCGGGTCCGCATCTCCGAGATGCTGATGACCGAGGGCCTGGAGCGCAAGCCGGCCGAGACCGCCGGCCCGGGCGACATCATCGCCGTCGCCGGCATCTCCGAGATCATGATCGGTGAGACCCTCGCCGACGCGGAGAACCCGGTGGCGCTGCCGCTGATCACCGTCGACGAGCCGGCCATCTCGATGACCATCGGCACCAACACCTCGCCGCTGGTCGGCCGGGTCAAGGGCTCCAAGGTCACCGCCCGGATGGTCAAGGACCGGCTCGACAAGGAGCTGATCGGCAACGTCTCGCTGCGGGTGCTGCCCACCGAGCGGCCGGACGCCTGGGAGGTGCAGGGCCGCGGCGAGCTGGCGCTGGCCATCCTGGTCGAGCAGATGCGCCGGGAGAGCTACGAGCTGACCGTCGGCAAGCCGCAGGTCGTCACCCGCGAGATCGACGGCAAGACCTGCGAGCCGGTCGAGCGGCTGACCATCGACGCGCCCGAGGAGTACCTGGGCGCGATCACCCAGCTGCTGGCCACCCGCAAGGGCCGGATGGAGCAGCTGGTCAACCACGGCACCGGCTGGATCCGGATGGAGTGGCTGGTCCCGGCCCGCGGCCTGATCGGCTTCCGTACCGAGTTCCTGACCGACACCCGGGGCACCGGCATCCTGCACCACGTCTTCGAGTCCTACGAGCCGTGGTTCGGCGAGCTGCGTACCCGCAACAACGGTTCGCTGGTCGCCGACCGGGCCGGCGCGGTCACCGCCTTCGCGATGATCAACCTGCAGGAGCGCGGCCAGCTCTTCGTCGAGCCGACCACCGAGGTGTACGAGGGCATGATCGTCGGGGAGAACTCCCGCTCCGACGACATGGACGTCAACATCACCAAGGAGAAGAAGCTCACCAACATGCGGGCGTCGACCTCCGACGAGACCGAGAAGCTGATCCCGCCGCGCAAGCTGTCGCTGGAGCAGGCGCTCGAGTTCTGCCGCGAGGACGAGTGCGTCGAGGTCACCCCGACCGCGGTGCGCATCCGCAAGGTCGTGCTCGACCAGCAGCTGCGCGGTCGGGCCGCCGCCCGCCGCAAGCACGCCGGCTGACCCCACCAGCACCCGGCACCGGGCGCGTCGACCGCTTGCGGTCGGCGCGCCCGCCCGCTTTCCGGCGGGGGTACGCGGGCCAGCCCGGCCAGCCGGCCGATGATCCGCTACGGTCACCGGCATGACCTGGGATGATCTCGACGCCCACCTGGACCGGGTGCCCGGCACCGTCTCGGCGTACGTGGGCCGCCTGGACGCGCCGCCGACCTGGACCCGCCACGCCGACGCCACCCACTACGCCGCCAGCACCATGAAGGCGGCGGTGCTCGCCGCGCTGCACCGCGCCGCCGAGGCCGGCACGCTGGAGCTGGACGCCCCGGTCCCGGTGGCCAACGAGTTCGACTCGGCCCAGCCCGGCGCGCCCCGCTTCTCATGCGCGCAGCACTACGACAACGACGACGCGGTCTGGGACCGGGTGGGCGGCACCGCGCCGCTGCGCTGGCTTGCCGACCGGATGATCGTGCGGTCCAGCAACCTGGCCACCAACCTGGTCATCGGCCACGTCGGGCTGCCCGCGGTGGCCGAGGTGTGGGCGCTGGCCGGGGCCCGGCACAGCGTCACGGGCCGCGGCATCGAGGACTTCGCCGCCCGCGAGGCGGGCATCACCAACCTGGTCACCGCCCACGACCTGGCCGTGCTGCTCGGCGCGCTGGCCACCGGTGCCGCCAGCCCCGGCCCGCTCGCCTCGCCGGCCGGCTGCGCGGCCATGCTGGACGTGCTGCTCGCCCAGGAGCACCGCGAGGACCTGGCCGCCGGCCTGCCCGAGGGCACCCGGATCGCACACAAGAACGGGTGGGTACGCGGCGTCCGGCACGGCGCCGGGGTGGTCCTGCCCGACGACGCCCCGCCGTACGTGATCACCGTCTGCACCACCACCGACCTGGCCGACGGCGGCGCGAGCGGCGAGGAGGTCGAGGACGATGCCTGCCTGCTGATCGCCCACATCTCGGCGCAGGTCTGGGCGGCCCGCCACCAGCTCTGACCCGACACCTCCGGGCCGGCCGGAATCACTCCAGCAGTTGCGCCCGCAGCGCCGTGAGGGTCTCGTCGGTCAGCCCGAGCCCGTCGCGCAGGTAGCGGTCGAACGAGCCGTGCACCCGGCGCACCTCCTCGTAGCCGGCGTCCAGATACTCGGGGCGGACCTCCAGCACGGGAAGCACCGCGTCGACGTCCAGCTCGGGCTGACGGCGCCGCATCGCCTCGACGATCACCGCGCGCAGGCTGTCCGTCAGCGCGTTGTTGCGCAGATACTCGGCGCGAATCGCGGCCTCGTCCACCCCGAGCGCGGTCAGCAGGACGACGGTGAGCCAGCCGGTGCGGTCCTTGCCGGCGGAGCAGTGGTAGATCAGCGGCAGGTTCTCGCGCCGGGCGGCCAGCCGCACGGCCTCGGCGAAGCCGACCCGCGCCGACTCGCCGGTCACGAACCACCGGTAGATCGCGGCCATCGCCGCCGCCGTGCCCTGCCGGGCCAGCTCCGCGTACGCGTCGAGGTCGTGGCCGAGCAGCACCGCCGACACGTACGTGAAGACCGGGTGCTCCGGGTCGTGCACCGGCAGGTGCACCACCCGGGGCTCGCCGACCAGCCGGTCCGTCGGGGCCACCGCGATCTCCGAGCCGTCCCGCAGGTCGATCACGCAGGCCGGGCCCAGCTTCGCGAGCACCGGCAGGTCCTCGTCGGTGAGCCGGCCCAGCGCCGGGGTACGGATCACCAGCCCGGGCCGCACCCGCCGGCCGTCGGCGCCGACGAGGCCGCCCAGGTCACGCGCGTTCGGCGCGCCGACCATCTCCCAGTCCCGCCCGGCCATCCGGTCTCCCCTCCCGTCACGTGCCTGCGTATAGGGTGCCGCATATGACGATCTCGGCGGTACGCACCCACCGGGTTTCCGCCCCCTTACACACCCCGTTCGTCACCGCGCTGCGACGCACCACCACTGTGGACACGCTGGTCGTCGAACTGGTCGACGCCGACGGCCGGTCCGGCTTCGGCGAGGCGCCGCAGGTCTGGCAGGTCACCGGCGCGTCGGTCGGTGGCGCCCAGGCGTGCGTGCGGGAGCTGCTCGGGCCGCTGCTCACCGGACGCGACCCGGACGACCTGGTGGCCCGCTGCGCCGAGGTGCAACGCGCGGTCGTCGGCAACGAGGCGGCGAAGGCAGCGGTGGACGTCGCCCTGCACGACCTGGCGGCGCGGCGGTTGGGCGTACCCCTGGTGCGGTTGCTCGGCGGCACCACCCTGCGGGTGCCGACGGACGTCACGCTGGCCGCGGGCGACGCGGCGGATCTGGCGGCGGCCGCGCGGCAGCGGCAGGCCGACGGCTTCGGCGTGCTCAAGCTCAAGGTCGGCACCGACGCGGTCGGCGACCTGGACCGGGTCCGGGCGGTCCGCTCGGCGGTCGGCCCCGGGGTCCGGATCCGGCTCGACGCCAACCAGGGCTGGACGCCCCGGGAGGCGGTACGGGTCATCCGCGGCATCGAGGACGCCGGCCTCGACGTGGAGCTGGTGGAGCAGCCGGTGGCCCGCTGGGACCTGGACGGGTTGGCGTGGGTCAGCGACCGGGTGTCGGTGCCGATCCTGGCCGACGAGGCGGTCTTCGGGGTCCGTGACCTGGTGGAGGTGATCCGTCGACGGGCCGCCGACCTGGTCAACGTCAAGCTGGCCAAGTGTGGCGGGCTCCAGCCGGCACGCACCCTGCTGGAGCTGGCCGCCGCCCACGGGCTCGGCACGGTGGTCGGGTCGATGATGGAGACCCAGGTCGGCATCGGCGCGGCGGCGAGCCTGGTCGGCGCGTACGGCACTACCGCCGTCGCCGACCTGGACGCCGCCTGGTGGCTGGCCTGGTCACCGGTGCACGGCGGACTCCGCTACGAGGGGCCCACCGTGGTGCTGCCGGACGCTCCCGGCCTGGGCATTTCGGGCCTGGCTGAAGTAAAGGTGCAGCCCCGCAGTTGATGATCGTTGGTTTCTTTCATAAGGTTCGAGGGGACAGCGGACACCAGCTGGGGGTTGACGTGGAGCTGCAGCCGGGCCGCGAGGCCGTCGTCCGGGTCGCGGTGGCGACGCTGTGGACCTCCCCCGAGGCGGTCCGCCCGGTGGACCGGCCGGCGCTGACAGCGCGCGCCGACATCCCGACCTGGGTCTCCGGCCTGGACACCGACCAACAGGTCGGCGACTGCGTGCTGAGCCAGTTGCTGCTCGGCGAGCGGGTGCTCGTCAGCGAGCTGCGCCCGGACGGCTGGGCGCGGGTGGTCGCCGTCGAGCAACCGGCCGCCAAACTGGACCCGCGCGGCTACCCGGGCTGGTTGCCCGCCGACCAGCTGGTCCCCGTCGACCCGACCGTCACCGGCCACCCCCTCGTGGTGGACGCCACGGTCACCGGGCTCCGCGCCGCGCCGAACGGGCCGGTGGTGCTGCCCGGCGTGGTCGTCGGCACCCGACTCGTCCCGGCCGGTCCGGCGCGCGACGGTTGGCAACCGGTGCACGTCCCCGGTCAGGCCGCGCCGCTCTGGATGCCCGACGGTCAGCTCACCTCCGCGCCGGTCGAGCCGCCGGACGCCGCCGACGCGCTCGCGGTGGCGCAGCGACTGCTGCACGTGGCCTACGTCTGGGGCGGGCTCTCCGCGTACGGCATCGACTGCTCGGGGCTGGTGCACCTGGCGTGGCGCCGATTCGGGGTGCTGCTGCCCCGCGACGCCGACGACCAGGCCCAGGTGACCACTCCCCTGCCGCTGGGCGAGGAGCGCCCCGGCGACCTCTACTTCTTCGCCCGCCCCGGCCGGAAGATCCATCACATCGGCATCGTCACCGCCGTCCCCGGCGACCAGGAGGACCGGCGGATGCTGCACGCCTGCTACCGGCGGCGGCGGGTGGTGGAGGAGCCGCTGCCGGCCGACCGCACCGCCACCCTGGTCGGCGCGCACCGGGTCTGACCGGCCGGGTGCGTTCCCGCACCCGGCCGGCGGCGGCTCAGCGTCGAGCCTCGGCCAGCTCGCGGCGTCGGTCCCGGGAGGACTTCACCAGGCTGGCGATCGTGGCGACCAGCAGGGTGCCGAGGATGACCAGCAGGGAGAGCCAGATGGGGATGTGCGGCGCCCACCCCACGTGCTCCCCGCCGTTGATGAACGGCAGGTTGTTGTCGGCCAGCGCCTCCAGCACCAGCTTGACCCCGATGAACCCGAGCACCACGGCCAGCCCGTAGCTCAGGTAGATCAGCCGGTCCAGCAGGCCACCGAGCAGGAAGTAGAGCTGACGCAGGCCCATCAGCGCGAAGACGTTCGCGGTGAAGACCAGGTACGGCTCCTGGGTGATACCGAAGATCGCCGGGATCGAGTCCAGAGCGAAGATCAGGTCGGTGGTGCCGATGGCGATCATGACGATCAGCATCGGGGTGAAGAGCCGTCGACCGGCCGAGTGGGTGGTGAGCTTCGCGCCGTCGTAGTCCTTCGAGATCGGCAGCGCCTTGCGGCTCCACCGGATCAGCAGGTTCTCCGAGAACTCGTCCTCGTCCGGCTCACCCTGCCGGGCCAGGTTGACCGCCGTGTAGATCAGGAACGCGCCGAAGATGTAGAAGACCCAGGAAAACTGCGAGATCAGCGCGGCGCCGGCGGCGATGAACCCACCACGCATCACCAACGCCAGCACGATGCCGACCAGCAGCACCTTCTGCTGGTACTGCCGGGGCACCCCGAAGCGGGCCATGATGATCACGAAGACGAAGAGATTGTCCACCGAGAGGCTGTACTCGGTGAGCCAGCCGGTGTAGAACTGCCCGGCCACGCTCGCCCCGGAGGTCAGCCAGAGACCGGCGCCGAAGATCAGGGCCAGGCCGACGTAGAAGGCGACCCAGAGGCTCGATTCGCGCACACTCGGCTCGTGCGGGCGCCGACCGATGATCAACAGGTCGACGAGCAGAACCGCAGTCAGTGCGACGAGGGTCCCCGCCCACACCAATCCGGACACGTCCAACGTTCATTCCTCCGGCAGACACGCGGCGTCGGGCACACCGTACGCCCCCTGAAGGGCCGGTGTGCCGCTGACGCTCACTCTGGTGACTGTCGGAGGTCTCTTCCGCCACCTGCCCGCGAGCGGGAAGGCGACCGACGGGCCGGGTCGGGCAGCCGAGATTCCGGCGATCGACCGTGCTGACGACTCCGTCGCGAGGGAATACTCCCCTCCTCGATGACCATTCTCCCCCACCACGCCGTGTGATCGCACCCCGGGCAACCGGTGTCTCCGGCCACCCGCCCGCCGGGAATACCGTCCGACACACCCTCTTGCGTGTCCTAGGAGGCTAGTGCGTGTCGGGTTAGACGAGCGGGCCGGCAGACCCCACGGCACGGCCCGGCCGACCCGTCGTGGGAGGCTTTCCGACATGGTGCTTGAGGTCGCGCTGATCGACGTACTGCCCGGACACGAGGACGCGTTCGCCGCCGCGTACGCCCAGGGCCACCCGGTGCTCGCCGGGACGCCCGGCTGCCGCTCGGTGCGGATGACCCGGGGCATCGAGTCCCCGACCCGGTTCGTGCTGCTGGTCGAGTGGGACTCGGTCGAGGCGCACGAGGAGAACTTCCGGGCAAGCGAGCGGTTCGACCAGTGGCGGGCGCTGATCGGGCCGCACTTCGCCGGGCCGCCCCTCGTGGAGCACTTCATCGACGTACCGGCCTGAGCCGAGCTGTCGTGCCGCGCGGTTATCGTGCCCGCCGCACGCGCCGGCCGCCGGTCCCGACGGGCTCGGGGGCGCCGGGCCCGGTGGCCGCGCCGTGCCCTCATTCGCCGACGCGGCGGGCCAACGCGGTGACCGTCTCCTCCGGTGACAGCGCGGCGGCCAGCAGCGCCTCGGTCATCCGCTCGTACCGGTCGACGTCGAGCGCCGTGGCCAACCGCACGTCGGTGGTCAACGCCTCCAGCATCACCGTCCGCGGATCAGCCGGGTCGGGAAAGGCATAGCAGGAGTACGGGGTGAGCGGGTGCAGCCCGTCGCCGGCCACGCCGCGGGGCAGCAGCCGCACCGTCACGTGGGCCAGCCCGCTCACGGCCACCAGGTGCCGCAACTGCTCACGCCAGACCGGGTCCGGCAGGTCACCCGGGTCGCAGGCCGCCTCGGCCAGCACCGCCGTGTAGCGCGGTGGGTCCGCCCGGCGCAGCACCTCCTGGCGCAGCGCCCGGGCGCGCACCTCGCCCTCCACGTCCACGTCCGGCGTGAGCAGCGCGCCGGCGGCGACCCGCAACCGGGCGTACGCCGGTGTCTGGAGCAGCCCCGGCACGACCGCCGGCTGGTACTCGACGATGTGGGCGGCACCCGTCTCCAGCTCGGCGTAGGTGCGTTGCCGCTCGCTCATCTCGCCGAGCGTCTTCCACCAGCCGCGGCTGGTCGCCGCGTCCCGGGCGATCACGATCAGCGCGTCCCGGGTCGGCGTCGGCACCTGGTAGACGTCCAGCAGGTCCAGGACGTCGGCGAGGTCCGGACGGCTCTGGCCCAGCTCGATGCGGGACAGCTTCGACGTCGAGGCCCAGCCCAGCCGGTCGCAGACCTGCTCGAGGGTCAGCGCCTCGCGCCGGCGCAACTGGCGCAGCTCGGTGCCGAGCCGCACACGTCGAATGACAGGACTTGTTGGCAACGGCATCCCCGCCTCCCCATCGAGGGAGACTACGCAGGACGATCACCCAGTGCAATAGTTTGCTCGCGCACCGCAACCGACCCGGTCGACCGGTCGACCGAGCAGACCTGCCCGCACCTGCCGTTTCGTCCGCCAGCGACCGGCGCCGTCCGGTGTGGACCCGGCGCGGTCAGGGCCGGTACGTGCCGAAGGTCCAGAGGGTGCCGGCCAGGTCGCGGGCCGCCTCCCGACGGACCAGCGGCAGGTCAGCTCGCTCCCGGTAGCCGACGTACCGGTCGACGAACGGGCGCAGCCTGGCCTCGGGCAGCCCGAGGACCACCTCGTCGAGAGGTGCCACCGCCGTCAACCCGACCGCCCTCCCGCGCCCGGCCGGTTACGCCCGAGCGCCCTCGCCGCGCCTAGCCGGTCACGCCCGAGCGCGCGGAGCGTGACCGCCGGGATCGTGTCACTTCACGCCGGCGGCGTCCATGCCGCGCAGCTCCTTCTTCAGGTCGGCGACCTCGTCGCGAATGCGGGCCGCCAGCTCGAACTGCAGCTCGCGTGCGGCGGCCAGCATCTGGTCGTTGAGCTCCTGGATGAGCTGGGCGAGGTCGGCACGGGCCATCCCCTCCCGGGACGGGGTGGCGGCGGTGGCCCGACTCCGGCTGCGGGTCTCCTTGACCGGCGCCTTGCCCCGGGAGAGCTGACGCACCGCGCCTCCGACCCGGGAGTTCTCGGTGTCCTCCGCTTCGCGGTAGATGTCGTCCAGAATGTCGTGGATCTTCTTGCGCAGTGGCTCCGGGCTGATCCCGTGTGCCTCGTTGTGCGCGATCTGCTTGGCGCGACGCCGGTCGGTCTCGTCGATCGCGGCGGCCATCGACGGCGTGATCTTGTCGGCGTACATGTGCACCTGGCCGGAGACGTTACGGGCGGCCCGGCCGATCGTCTGGATCAGGGACCGACCGCTGCGCAGGAAGCCCTCCTTGTCGGCGTCGAGGATCGCCACCAGCGACACCTCGGGCAGGTCCAGACCCTCGCGGAGCAGGTTGATGCCGACCAGCACGTCGTACTCGCCCTTGCGCAGCTCGCGCAGCAGCTCCACCCGGCGCAGCGTGTCGACCTCCGAGTGCAGGTAGCGCACCCGGATGCCGTTCTCCAGCAGGTAGTCCGACAGGTCCTCGGCCATCTTCTTGGTCAGCGTGGTGACCAGCACCCGCTCGTCCCGCTCGGTGCGCAGCTTGATCTCGTGCATCAGGTCGTCGATCTGGCCCTTGGTCGGCTTGATCACGACCTCCGGGTCGATCAGCCCGGTCGGGCGGATGACCTGCTCGACGAACTCGCCCTGGGCCTGCTCCAGCTCCCACGGGCCGGGGGTCGCCGAGAGGTAGACCGTCTGGCCGACCCGCTCCAGGAACTCGTCGAAGCGCAGCGGCCGGTTGTCGGCGGCGCTGGGCAGCCGGAAGCCGTGGTCGATGAGCATCCGCTTACGCGAGGCGTCGCCCTCGTACATGCTGCCGATCTGCGGGATCGTCACGTGCGACTCGTCGACGACGGTGAGGAAGTCGTCCGGGAAGTAGTCGAGCAGGCAGTGCGGCGGGCTGCCGGGCAGCCGCCCGTCCATGTGCATCGAGTAGTTCTCGATGCCGGAGCAGAAGCCCACCTGCCGCATCATCTCGATGTCGTAGGTGGTGCGCATCCGCAGTCGCTGCGCCTCCAGCAGCTTGCCCTGCCGCTCCAGCTCGGCCAGCCGCTCGGCCAGCTCAACCTCGATGTCGCGGATGGCCCGCTCCATCCGCTCGGGGCCGGCCGCGTAGTGCGTGGCCGGGAAGATCACCAGCTGGTCGACCTCGCGGACCACGTCACCGGTCAACGGGTTGAGGTAGTAGAGCTTCTCCACCTCGTCGCCGAACATCTCGACGCGGACGGCCAGCTCCTCGTACGCCGGAATGATCTCCAGCGTGTCGCCGCGGACCCGGAAGGTGCCCCGCTGGAACGCCATGTCGTTGCGCGTGTACTGGATGTCGACCAGCCGGCGCAGCAGCTTGTCGCGGTCGAGCTCCTGGCCGACCTCGACCCGGACCGCCCGGTCGAGGTACTCCTCCGGGGTGCCGAGGCCGTAGATCGCCGACACGGTCGCCACCACGATCACGTCGCGGCGGGTGAGCAGCGACATCGTCGCCGAGTGCCGCAGCCGCTCGACCTCCTCGTTGATCGAGGAGTCCTTCTCGATGTAGGTGTCGGTCTGCGGGATGTACGCCTCGGGCTGGTAGTAGTCGTAGTACGAGACGAAGTATTCGACCGCGTTGTGCGGCAGCAGCTCGCTGAACTCCTTGGCCAGCTGCGCGCAGAGCGTCTTGTTCGGGGCGAGCACCAGGGTCGGGCGCTGCAGCCGCTCGATCAGCCACGCGGTGGTGGCGCTCTTGCCGGTGCCGGTCGCGCCGAGCAGCACCGTGTTGCGGTCGCCACGCCGAACGCGACGCTCAAGATCGTCGATCGCGGCGGGCTGGTCGCCGGCCGGCTGGAAGTCACTGACGACCTGGAAGCGGCTGTCAAGCCGGGGAATGTCGAGCGCCATGACATCAACGGTACGCCGGAGGTCCGACAGGAAAGGCCGTCACGGCGGTCACGTGATCAGCTTCAATATTCCCATTGTGTGGCACATGTCACCGACGCTAGGCTCTCGCTGTAGGCCGCTCGCGGCGGCCGACCGGGCCGGTGGCCCAGGCCGTCATCTCGGCCGGCCGCCCCCGGCACTGCGGTCGCAGCACCCGGCTTGTCCGGCGTGCGCACCCGGGTGGTCGCGCTCGAAGCGCAGACCGGCCGCCGCGAGCGCCCCTGCTCGTTCCGGCGATGCCACCCCATCGGTTCGTCACCCCGGTGCGGCCCGGCCCGTTTCACATCCGTGGACACCTCTCCGAACGCGACGCGCGACACCGGCAGAACGTCCCGGTCCGGCGGCACGTCCCGACCCGGCAGCACGTCCCGGCCCGGCAGCTCGTCCCGGTCCGGCGGCACGTCCCGGCCCGGCGGGGCCGCCGACCCGGCCGCCGGCACCACCGGCCCGGCCCGAGCCGGTCGTCGCCGCCGAACCGTGCTCCTGCTGCTGGGCCTGACCGCCGTCACGTCCGCGACCGCGCTCGTGATCGGGCTGTTGAGCTGGGCGCCCGACCCGCCGGAGCCGGCCCGGCCGCTGACCGTGGCCGAGGGCGAGCGACTGGCCGCGATGCGGGTCACCAACCTGCGGGACCTGCGCGCCGGGGTGCGCGTCACGGTCGGCGCCGGCGCCGCCCGTACCGAACTTGTGGGCTGGGTGGACTGGTCGCGGCCGCTGCTCTACCTCGACGTGGGTGGGCCGGGCGCGGGCGCCGAGCGGGGCCTGTTGCAGAGCGTCGGCCCGTTGCTGGTGATCCGGCCCGACCCGTCGGCGGTGCCCACTCCCGCCGCGCCGCC